>JABBNY010000002.1:4892-46095 GCA_019352095.1 Acidobacteriota bacterium | reverse complement strand
CAGATCGTTCGGTTCCGTCGCGCTGGCGACTGGGTCGCGCTTGGACGAGTGCTCGCCGACTCGGCGCGTCGTCTCGAAGCGGGCGGCGCGACCGTGCTCGGCATCGGGGCCAACACCATGCATCGCAATTATGACGACGTTGCGAATGCCGTGTCGATCCCCGTGGTCGACGTGCGAGACGCGATGGTCAAAGCGGTCAAGTCGCTTGGTTCGTCGGCGATGACCCTACTCGGCACTAGGTATCTCATCGAGAATTCGTTCTACTCGTCTCATCTCGAACGGGCGGGTGTCTACGTCGTGAAGCCCGACAGCGCGCAGGTGGATGAGCTCCAAGCGATGATCGACGATGAATTGGCCCATGGCGTCGCGAGCGATGAGTCGCGCGGTCGCCTCGCGGAGATCGTCGGTGATTGCCGGTCGCGTGGTGGTGACATCATTGGGTTCTGCAGTTCTGAGTTCGGCCTTCTCGTCGATGAGGATAATCCTCCGTGGCCGCTCGTCGATTCCATCGGCGTGCACGTCAGAGCCCTGCTCGATCATCACGAATAGTCGCGAGGCATCGCGGACGCACGACTTCAACGACGCCACGGTGCCGCCCGGCTCAATTGGTCAACATCGTCAAAGACCAGATGATATACATGACTCCAGTCCCTGGTTGGGAATTCGGTGGGAGGGAATTCGAGTGGGTCGCAGCGGTTCTGGGACAAGAGATCACATCATCGACATGACTCTCACGATGATCTCGGAGAACGAGAGCCACAATGTTCGCATCTCTGAAGTCGCGCAACGATCGAACGTCGGGGTTCCGACGATCTACTACTACTTCGAGTCGCGCACGCAGCTGATCGCCGAGGCGCAGCTCTACAGTTACGCCAGGCGAACCGAAAATCTGCACCAGTGTCTCACTCGTGCAGAAGAAGCGACCGAGGTGAATGACGAGGCGGCGTTCTGGTCAGCCATTGGCGAGAATCTGGAACTCGCGTGGGCGGCGGGCCAAGGCGATAGTAAGTGGGATGTCGTCAAGCTCCTGCTCGACGTCTGGGCCGATCCCGGAACACGAGAACGCTTCACCCAGAAATTGGAGACCCAATTCCAACGCTGGGTCAATGCGGTTGAACGGGCGAAGGACCATGGCTGGATCATCAGGGACCTGGACTCCCAGGTGCTGATAAGCACGTACTGGTCCGCCTCGATCGGACAGGCGGTCATCGATGGTTCCACCCATCTCAATCCCACCGGCGCCCAGGTTCGCGCGTTTTTCATCAAGGCCGCGAGGACCGTCGAATCGAAGTGAGTCGCGCGCGACGGACATCGTCGCTTGGATCGCCCGTTGAATCTCCCGGAAGGTGACCTTTGTCAATCGCGTTGCGAGATGGCGAAGGGTAGTCTGCCAAATGTGAGTGGCCGTCAAGTGATCGAGTTCATTGAGCGTATATCGCGCGCTTCGATGAGAGTGCTTTGCGATTCGAGACGAGACGACCAGTGAGCCATAGTGAAGTCCATCGCTCGAGTCGAGCGGGCTGGTTGCGCGCGGCAGTGCTCGGCGCCGATGACGGACTTGTCTCCACGGCGGCTCTTCTCGTTGGACTCGTTGCCGCCGGTGCCGTGAAGACGGCGCTGATGACCGCGGGAGCAGCGGCGCTGACCGCCGGGGCGCTCTCGATGGCTATTGGTGAGTACGTGTCGGTGAGCGCGCAGTCCGACGCGGAGAAAGCCGACGTCAAGAAGGAAGCCGGCGAACTCGAGCAAGATCCCGAGCAGGAGCACGCCGAGCTCGTCGCAATCTACGAAGCGCGCGGACTCTCTCGCGCGTTGGCGACACAGGTGGCGACCGCGCTGCACGCGCACGATGCATTGGCGGCCCATCTTCGCGATGAACTCGGTCACGATGAGCGAACCCGGGCGCGCCCCGTCCAGGCGGCGAGCGTGTCGGCGGTTAGTTTCGCCGTGGGGTCTGTCCTGCCGCTGTTGGCGGTCGGTTTGACACCGAGCTCGATGCGCATCCCGGTGCTGGCGTTCGTGACGATTGTGTCGATGTGCCTGCTCGGTGGATTCGGTGCACAACTTGGTGGGGCCTCAGCGTTGCGAGGGGCGCTCAGAGTGGGGATTGGCGGTTGTCTGGCGCTTGCGATCACGTACGGCGTTGGTCTGGCGCTCGGCGCCACGGTCTGACTTCGTCGAAGGTCCTCCTCGTCGAGACCACTCAGTGGTTCGGGAGGAATTCCAAATTCATCCAGATGGCTTCAACGGGGACGTCGCCGACATTGGCCAGTCGATGGGGGCGACTGGAATCAAATGATATTGAGTCACCCGCCGTAAGCCGGTAGTTCTCGAAACCCAAAGTGATCTCGAGGGTTCCGCTCAGAATGAAGCCGTACTCGCTGCCCACGTGGCGGATTAGGCGATCCTCCATGGTGGAGCTCCCACCAACTTCGTAGCGAACGAACATGAAATCGGCCTTCTCGTTACGAGTCGCGGTGAGCGACTCCCAGGTAACCCCAGAGTCAAGTACCAAGACTTTTCGCTCATTGGGGTGCACGAGGGGTGAGGATGATCCCGCCTCATCAGAACTACGAGGAGTGCGCTGGGGGTTGGAGAGTGTGCCGAAACTTGTAACGGATCGCCACGAGTTGTTGACGGCATCGGTGCCACCACGCGTGACTGCGTTGCCGGCGAAGCGTGGGGGCGTTGTCTCGTTGTCGAAGAGCTCATCGGTCGCAATGCCGAGTGCTTCACAGATTGCGAACAACGTGGCCACCGAGGGTTGCGCTTTTCCGGTTTCCAATTGCGAGATGAATGACGGCGAGACATCAAGATCGCGAGCAAATTGGCGAAGCGAGATTCCCGATGCTTCTCGTCGCGCCCGCAGTCGAGTACCGATCAGACCTGAGTTCGTCCGTTCACTGGTGCTCGTTGTCGCGACTTCTGGAGCGACCGAAGGCTGCTCGCTTGTGGGCGAATCAGGGTGTGCGGGGTCAAAGGTCTCCGGATTCGACGCCGTACCTTTAGAAACCACCATCTAACAACTCTCCCTTGACCGTCCAGTAACAATTCACTTCTCAAATTCTAGGTACTTCACGCACATATGGCAGCGGACTCGGCACTTCATCTGATTCGGTGTCTAGTGCTCGTGACCGTGCTCCAACTTTGTCGACAAGTGTTCCCACTCGCGACTGAACCTGTACGAGTGGCGAGTGGGCGGCTGGGGAGTTTGAACTTCGATCCAGCGCACGAGACCATCACCGCGATTTTCGAATCCATGGTCCGCCCCGACGCCTGCCCAGAGGACGTCGCCTGGATGGAACACCATTAATTCGCCATCGACCAGAGCGTGGACCTCGCCCTCGACGAAGACGTAGGCCTCTTCGAAGGGATGGTCGTGAGGGTGGGCGATGGCGGTGGGCTGGTAGTCAACGATGAACATGGTGTGCAGTTGCGCACCGACCTGCTGGTCGACGAGCATCTTCACACCAATACCGCTGTAGGCCAAGAGGGCAGTGGCCATGCTCGGGGATACCGTGGGTGCGTTGACGTCAGAGCCGCCGGCGAGCCGCTTGAGATCCATTGATTCGGCGTCGAATCGCGCAGCATTTCGATTACGTGGGTCACGCATGTCCGGCGCTTCGGGTACGGTTTCGGCGAGTGTCTCACCGGTGAAGAATGTGTCGTGTCGTCGTCCATCATCGAGTTCCGCGGGAGAAGCCATCTGTAGCCACTTGACTGGTCCGTTGATTGCTCGAAGCGCGTAGGCAGTGGCGAGTGGAAGGACGATGACGTTGTTCTCCTCGAGCAACGTTGTCGCGCCCAGTGTGGTGACCGCGAGGCTGCCCGAGAAGACGTAGATGCTGACCTCAAAAGAGTGCAACTGAGTTGCGACGTAGCCGTCTGTGGCGAGATGACCTACGGACAGTGTCATGTGTGGCGAACCGATAGCACGGTTCACCAGGATTTGTCGTCGAAAGCCCGACGAATGACCCTCGTAGGACGATGGCGTGTACGCCGCGGTGTCGTCGATCTTTGTTGCGTGGTGCATAGTGTCTCTCCTAATGGCTTCCAGGTAGCGGTCGTTGGCGTATTACTTGAACAGCCAACCACCATCCATGTTCAAGTTGACGCCGTTCACCCCTGTGTTCTCAAGGAGAAACTCGACTGAGTGCACAATCTCTTGCATCGTGACGAGACGCCCCAGGGGCGTGCGCGAGATGATCGGACTGTTGTCTTTATTCTCCCAGTACGGACTGTCGCCGATGATGCCGGGGTGGATGGCGTTGATGCGCACCGGGGCTAGTTCGCAGGCAAGCGTGTGGATCATTCCCACGACACCTCCGTTAACAGTCGAGACAGTCGTCGAGCCGGGGTAGGGGCGTTCCATCGCGAGGCCGCCAAAGAGCACGACCGACGCGTTGGTGCTGAAGCGGTCGCGAAGTGCGTGAATCGACTCCGCATAACCCACCAATTTGAGGGTGACCAATCGAACTGCGCCGGCGATGTTGTAATCGGCGATGGTGTTCGAGTCGCGCTCGATTGCGGGAATCACCAAGTAGTCAACGGACGCGATTGACGAGAGTGAGGCGGCGATGTGTTCTGGCTCACTGAGATCGACGGCCAGTCCAATGGTTCCCATGCCGATCTCGGTCGCGGCGTTCTCGGCGCTTTCAGCGCTGCGACCAGAAAGGTAGACCGTTGCGCCCTTGGCGGCCAGCGACTTGACGATCTCTTTACCGATTCCAGACGTGCCGCCAAGCACCACAGCGGTGCGCCCCTCCATGTTTGATTGCTGCATTGACACAAGCCCCCTCTGTCTCTGTTCAGTACAGTCAAACATAACTTACTTTTGTCGCGGACGAGGAGTCGAGCGCCGTCGAGCTGACCGAGGACCACGTCAACGACGCATCTTCAATGTATGCCTATGATTTTGTGGCATCCTCCCTCTTCGATGTTGGAACGCTCTCCAAGTTGGTGGATGACCTGACAGCGAAGCGTCGAAGCAGCGGTCCCGAGTGGCGCGTGTGTGTCAAGTAGCTCTTGACAATAGTGAACACGGTGCTACGCTCCAGAGACAATCAGAGATGATGCGTGGGGGTGTCATGAATAAAGCTGTTAGTTCGACGGGGGAATCACTCGAGCACGGACGAGCCATTGTGTTTAGAAATGGGTTAGTGCTCACTATGGACAACACGCATCGCGTGTTGAAGAACTGCGATGTCCTCGTGGCCGATGGAGTGATCAAGGAAATCGGTACCGATATAAAGGCACCCGACGACGCGTTGGTGATAGATGCGAAGGGCGGCATCGTCATGCCTGGCATGATCGACACGCACCGTCACATGTGGCAAACCGCTATGCGGGGATACGGTGCGGACTGGACACTCTCGCAGTACTTCGTGTGGTACTACCTGGAGCACGGTCGGAACTTTCGTCCGCAGGACATCTACGCGGGGAACCTGTTGTCGGGCATCGAAGCTATCGATGCAGGCGTCACGACATCGGTCGACTGGTCACATGGGCTGCAGACCACAGAGCACGCTGATGCTGCAGTCGATGCACTCGAAGCGGTGCCGGGTCGGTTCATCTTGGCCTATGGCAACATTCAGCGCGGGCCGTGGGAATGGACGACCGAGAAGGAGTTCAAGGACTTCTACAAGCGTCGCATCGACGGCAAGGGCGACACGCTCGGCTTCCAGATCGCCTTTGACGTCACGGGCGATCCAGAGTTCCCTGAGCGCGCCGCGTTCGAAGTGGCGCGTGATCTGGGGGTGGGTGTCACAACCCACGCTGGCGTGCGTGGCGCCACCGGCGACGAGAGCGTGCGCTTGATGCACGAGAACGGCTTCATGGGAACAGACACCATTTTCGTTCACGCGTCCACCCTTTCAGACGATTCTTACTGTCGCATCGCGGCGTGCGGTTGCTCGGCGTCGGTGTCAACCGAGAGCGAGCAGAGCGCCGGCCAGGGGTACCCCTCGTCGTGGAAACTACGTCAATTCGACATCCCGGTCTCGCTCTCACACGACACCTCAGTGTGGTGGAGTGCGGACCTGTTTAGCGCCATGAGAACGACGCTCGGTGCCGACCGGTCTCGTCAGCATTTCGAAGCCCATCAGAAAGATGAGACGGTGACGCACTTGGATCTTCGTTCCGAAGAAGTCGTTGACTGGGCAACTCGCGGCGGCAGCCGGGCTCTCGGTCTGGACAGCAAGATCGGCAGCCTCGAAGTAGGCAAGAAGGCCGACATCGTGCTCATCAAGAACGACGCGTCTCCGGTGATGTTCCCGATCCTCAATCCGTACGGTCACGTGACGATGCAAGCCCAGCGGGCCGATGTGCACACCGTGGTGATCAACGGCAACATCGTGAAGCACGAGCACAAGTTGATCGGTATTGACCTCGATCGCGCCAAGACGTTGACCGAGGAGACCGTCACGTTCCTCGCTGACACTCTTGGCGAGGAAGCGTGGAACGCGGGCATGAACCCAGAGATACCAACGCGCTACAAGCAGGACAATCCCTACACGTACGCGAAGTAGTTCTGGTCCTCTACGTCGGTCCCAACGGTGACGCTCGCATTTCGAGGGTCACCGTTGGGACCGCGTTACGTGTTGCGCGAGTCGTCACACCATCGCGTGTGGACGACGAGGCGGCGATTCGAGCGTGGTGTTCTCAGGGTGTTCAATGTGTTCACTGCTACTTGACATGTTAATTAAACATCGTTATTGTCGTGAACCAGAGGGGGTAGCGCACGTTCAAACGGCGCGGGGGGGCTTCGCTCGATTCCTACGGGATCAGCAGACCGCGTGCTGTGAATGCGCGTTGCACTAGCAAAGGTCGTGCGCAAGTTGCGTCCGACATTGTATTGGGGGAAATTCAATGTTTAGAAGCAAACTAGGCCGTGCCTCGAGTGCGGCACTCGGAATTACGTTGATGGCGACAACGTGGATTGGTGCTGGTACGTCGGTCCAAGCAGCCAAGGCCAAGGCCAAGCCCATCAAGGTTGCGTACCTGTCCTTCGCAGTCTCGAACAGTTATGACGCGCCGATGTTGGCCGCGGCGAAGGCCGTTGCTGCGGCAGACGGCGTGCAGATCACCGTCTTTGACGCGAACAACAACCCGGCGACGCAGTACGCCCAACTTCAAAACGCGATCACGTCAGGGCAGTACCGAGGGATCATTACCCAGCCCATCGTCTCGACCAACCTGATCCCGCTCGTGAAGCAAGCCATCAAGCGTCGCATCAAGGTCGTGAACATTGACCAGATCTTGGGCACCAGCTACGCGACTGACGCCCCTCAGGTGAAGGGTCTTTCAGCGAACGTGGTGTTCCTTCCCACCCAGATCGGGAAGACCATGGGCCAGCAGGTCATCCAGGCGTGCGCCTCGAAGAACCTGAACCCTTGCAACATCGCCTACATCTACAACTACAAGGGTTCGACTTTGGACACCGCAATCTACAACTCCTTCGCAAAGGAAATCGCGACGACACCGAGCGTGAAGCAGGTTGCTGACGGATCGGGCTACTTCTCGATTGCGGCCGCAGACACCACCGTGGCCAACATCCTCCAAGCCAACCCAAACCTCAACCTCATCGTTGGTTCGGACCAGAGCATCGAAGGTGCACAGGTGGCACTGAAGGCCGCTAACAACACGTCGGTGATGCTCGAGGGCTTCGGCGCAAGCTCGGCTGGCATCGCGGGTGTCGCGTCGGGTGCCTGGTACTCCGACGTAGCTCAGGCGCCGTCCTCCGAAGGTCAGCTTGGCATGATGGCGCTTATCAAGGCAATCAAGACCGGCCGCAACTCGGGACGCATTGACCCGGTGGCGTCGCTTCCGAGCCACGGTCTTGTCACCAAGGCCAACGCCAGCAAGTGGACTGGAGAATGGCCAGGCTGATCCTCAGTCTGAGCTGGGTGTAAGTCTCCCCAAGTCAATCGTGTGAATGGAATCGTGGACTGAAATGTCGGCAGGTATAACGGATAACGACACCCACCGAACCGTTCGACACACTGGCCTCGATGTCGAGGTGGCCGGTGTATCGAAGCGGTTCGGTGGGGCACTTGCCCTCGACAATGTCTCGGTCACGCTTAAGGCGGGCACCGTTCATGCGTTGGTGGGGGAGAACGGAGCGGGTAAGTCGACGCTGGGAAAGATCGTCTCGGGAGTCTTGACACCAGACGACGGCGAAGTCCGTCTGAACGGTGCGCCTGTAGCGCTGCACTCACCTCGAGAAGGATTGGCTCACGGCATCGTCACTATCGCCCAGGAGCTCGCCATCGTTCCGGGGCTGAGCGTCGAGGAGAACGTCTTTCTCGGCATCACCGCGAATAGGGCGGGCTTCGTACGTCGACGCGAATCGCGTCGACGTTTCAATGAGCTGGCCGAACAAGTCGGTTTCCGACTGACGCCAGGGGCGATGGCCGGGAGCCTTCGCACCGCTGATCAACAAAAAGTGGAGATCATGCGCGCGTTGTCGCGAAACGCGGCGGTCTTGATCATGGATGAACCCACCGGGGCGCTGTCGGGTGACGAGGCCGAGGCGCTCTACGAGGTGATCCGATCCCTTGCGAGCAACGGCCAGAGTGTCGTGCTCATCTCACACTTCTTGTCCGAGGTCTTGGCGCTCTCGGACACGATTACGACGTTGCGTGATGGCCGATTGATCAGTACCGTTGCCGCCAAGGACGCCACTGAGAGTTCGCTCATCGAGGGTATGTTGGGGCGCTCACTCGGCGCAGCGTTCCCAGAGAAGCAACCGGCCGATCCAGACGCGACGACCGTGTTGTCCATTGATCACCTGTACGCCCCACAAGTGAGCGATGCGTCGCTCACGGTTCACGCGGGAGAGATCGTCGGCATAGCGGGCCTGGTCGGTTCGGGACGTTCAGAGTTGGCTCGGGCAATCTTTCGAGACGCGAAGGTGACCAAGGGCGTAGTACTGCTGGAAGGTCAAGAATTGAAGGGACACAGCCCACACACGTCGATCCAACGTGGACTGTCATTCATCCCCGAGTCACGAAAAGAGATGGGGCTGCTCGTCGGCCGGTCGGTCAAGGAGAACATCACGCTCTCGCGACTGGACAAAGTCAGCCGCTTCGGTTGGATTTCTAAGTCAAGGGAACGCGCCGTCGTCTCGGGACTCATGACGCGCGTCAAAGTGAAGGCCGCGAACATGAAGGTGCCCGCGTCGTCACTCTCGGGCGGTAACCAGCAGAAGTTGCTGTTCGCGAGAATCGCGATGTGCGAGCCCGCCATCTTGATCGCTGATGAACCAACGCGAGGCGTAGACGTTGGTTCCAAGCGCGCTATCTACGACATGCTGGTCGAACTCGCCCAGACCGGTATGGGCATCATTGTCATTTCCTCTGACCTTGAAGAGGTCCTGGGAATCTCGCATCGGATCATGGTCATGAGGTTGGGGCGCATCGTCGCCGACCTTCGCGGTGAGCAGATGAATCAACAGTCAGTTCTCGAAGCAGCATTTTCACAGCCCACAGTCATAGAAGGAGAAGTGTGATGGCTAACGCACCAGTTAGCGACGTGAAGGACGTAGAGACGCCGAGCGAAAGTAGCAGCGACACTCACTTCAACGTCTCGCGGCTTCTCGGGTCGTGGCGCACGGCGGGTATCTTCATACCCTTCCTAATTCTGTTCATCATCCTTTCGATATCGAGTCAGCCGTTCCTGCAGAGCACGAATCTGATCAACATCCTCGACCAGCAGGCATCGCTGCTCGTCATAGCGGCGGCGGGTACCTTGGTCTTGGTCGCCGGGGGCATCGACCTCTCGGTCGGCGCGACCTACGGACTCACCAGTGTCATTGCGGGCCAGATAGCTGAGCACCATGCGCCCTGGATTGCGGTCGTCGCGGGGTTGGGTATCGGACTCCTCATTGGTCTCGTCAATGGAACAATCGTCACCGTCTTCAAGATCAATCCACTGATCACAACGTTGGCTATGTCATTTGTGATCGGGGGCATCGCCACCAAGGTCACCGGCGGAAACCTTATTGTCCTCACCACCGATCCGGGTTTTGCGAAAGTCGCGGGGACCAATTTCTTGGGGATGCCGAGCGCCGTGTGGATCATGATCGTCATCGTCGTTGCCCTGGCACTCTTGTTGTCGAGGACGACGTTCGGCCGCTTCGTGGTTGCCGCCGGCGGAAACGCAGAAGCAGCCCGCCTCGCTGGTGTGCGTGTCAATATGGTGCGCATCGTGACGTTCGTCTTGAGTGGTGGAGCCGCCGCCGCTGGTGGCATCATCGATACCTCACGGGTTTTGAGTGCCCAGGCATCATCGGGTGGAAGCGCCTTGGCCTTCACCGTCCTCGCCGGCATCGTGGTTGGCGGGACCTCAATCGCGGGTGGTGAAGGTGCGGTACCGCGCACCGTCATCGGTGTGCTCTTCATTGCCTTGATTGGTAATGGTTTCGATCTCTTGGGCTTTGACCCGTTGTATCAACAGATCGTGCTCGGTGTCATCTTGCTGATTGCAGTCGGTTTGGACATGTGGGCTCGAAAGCGCCAGCGCTAAGCAAAATAGTCTCTTAATCAGGAAAGGTTGGAGTAGTCATGGGTATCCACACAAACGGGAACAGTGCTGTCGACTGGGAGAGCCGCGTCGACATGCCCCGGCTGCGCGAGGAGAGACTCGCGAAATTGCAGACGGAACTCGAGCGTTCGGATCTTGGCGCATTGTTGACCTTCGATTTCCACAACATTCGTTACATGACCGGCACTCACATCGGTACGTGGGCAATGGACAAGTTGATCCGTTTCGCGCTCTTGCCGCGTGGTGGCAAGCCAATCGTGTGGGACTTCGGGTCCGCGGCGCGACACCACCAGCTCTACAACCCTTGGCTGAGTGGCGTCCAGGTGTTGCCCGACGGCACGTCAGTTCCTTACGAAGGCGCGCGCGCAGGCATCTCGACCTTGCGAGGCGCCATCTCGCCGAACGCCGACCGCGCGGGTTCGGTCGCCCAGAAAGTGAAGGAGGTCCTCCTGCAGTTTGGGCTCCAAAATGAGCCCGTCGGCGTCGACGTCATCGAGATGCCGGTGCTCTCAGCCTTCGCCAAAGAGGGCATCACGCTGGTAGATGGACAACAGGTCTTCCTCGAGGCTCGTCGCATCAAGACAACCGATGAGATCTCCCTCCTGACCCAGGCCGCGTCGATGGTCGACGCCGCGTACGAGGAGCTCTACACCTTCCTTCGACCGGGCGTGCGAGAGAACGAGTGCGTGGGGGTTGTCAACAAGACCCTGTACGACCTCGGGTCCGAGCACGTCGAGGGCGTGAATGCGATCTCGGGTGAGCGCTGCTCGCCACACCCGCACGTCTACAGTGACCGACTGATTCGACCTGGAGACCCCGCATTCTTTGACATCCTTCACAGTTTCAACGGCTATCGAACGTGCTACTACCGCACCTTCGCGGTGGGCAGCGCTTCGGTCGCCCAGCGTGACGCCTACACGAAGTGCCGCGAGCTCATCGATACCGCCATTGCCATGGTGAAGCCGGGCGTGACGACCGCAGACGTGGTCGCGGTCTGGCCCAAGGCGCAGGATTTCGGCTTCCCAAGTGAAGAGGCCGCCTTTGGCCTGCAATACGGTCACGGCTTGGGTTTGTCGATCTGGGAGCGACCGATCTTCAGCCGGATGGTCTCTTTTGACAGCCCCGAGACCCTCGAAGAGGGAATGGTCTTCGCACTGGAGACGTACTGGCCGGCGAAGGATGGTTGGTCGGCGGCTCGAATTGAAGAAGAGGTTGTGGTGACCGCGACGGGCTGTGAAGTCATCACGAAGTTCCCCGCCGAAGAGCTGCTCGTCGCGGGCAAGCGTTACTACTCCGCCGGTGGTCCAATGAACGGCCTTCGCGAATCACAATCGAACCTCAATACGACCTGGGGTCGAGGCGAGACGCAATAATCACATGCTCGACCGCTACTCGCGATGACAGGTGCTCACGAGAGGGTCGAGCTGGCTGATGTGGCGCGCGAGTGTCGCAGACATCACAGAGGCTCGTGCGAGAAGCGTGGTCTAGCGCAGATCGAGGCGGAACAACGTGAAGGGCTTGCCAAAACGGGTCATCGAACGAAACTCCTTGAAACCGAGGCGGGCGTGCATGGAGATCGTGGCCTCGTTTTCGGGGTCGGCGTAGTAATAGATCATGTCGGTCCGTTCGCGCAACCGATCGATGCGTGCACCCGTCAACTTGCTTCCCACGCCCCCGCGACGAAGGTCGGGCGTGACGAGTAGGCCGCTCAGAAAGTAGCCGTCGGGGCCGGCTTCTTCGTCAAGGATTACCTGGTCGTGGCGGACGGTGTGGCCGTAGCCAATGACTTGATCGTTGAACGATGCTACGAGGAACGACCTTCGAGGATTACCGAGATCGGCCTCGAAGCGTTCCTGCCAATACTTGACGTCACCGGCTTCGTGCGCGGCGATCATGGCTGCGCATTCCGGAATGTCCGAAATCGTCGCCTCTCGAATTTCGACGTTCACCAATTCCATTCGGGCCAATCTAGCGGACTGAAACTCAAACTATTCTTTTTATTTAGAAAGTTCATCGTTCACTTCAATCGGTGGCCAGTGGTCGTGGCGACTGCCGTTTTGTCGCGAAAATGGGAGCGACACGTGTCGCGGCACGAGGTTGGACACGAAGTTGTAACCGAGTGCTGGTTCGTACATGCGTGCCTCACCTCACTCGTCACGACACCTCTCTAAAGATTGTCACGTTCACGCGGGACCAGGACGCCGTTCACTATGCCACCAACTCTCGGGCACGGCGCGGCGACGCTCGAATCGTTCACGGGGGCCACAAGCCCAGCGCCGGCCTTCCGGTTGATAACACTCGACCCGGGGACGCCGGTCGGTGATCACTAGTGGCCACCCGCGCGCGGGTCTAGGGAGTCACTTGACGGATTGACACCTCAGCACAAATTAGAGTCCGAACGTGGCCACTTTCGTTGATTGCAACCGGCGGACTGCTCGATACGACGAGGTGGGTGGCTTCGATACTCGCCGTCGCGCACGTGTCGTTGTCGCGCGCCATGGCGCTGGTCCTCGATGAGTGCTCGCCCCGGTACGTTGCACGTGTTGGCTGCGGCGGTGCGCGAACGACGCATCAGCGCGACTGCACTGGTCACGGCGTCGATCGAGCGCCTCGAGCGTGCGGGCCCGCTCAACGTCACTGCGGAGACCTTCTATGACAGTGCACTGCGCGAGGCAACCCGAATCGATGATGAACGGATAACCCAGGGCAGGCTGCTCGGTGTCCCCACGTTGGTGAAGGATCTTGACGACCTTCGCGGACATCCCACCCGCAAGGGCTCACTCGCTCTGCGCGATGCCGCGCCGGCGACCGCGAACGGTGTCGTGCCCGGCCGCTTGTTGGCAGAAGGCGCGGTGGTGCTCGGCAAGTCGACGCTCCCGGAGTTCGCGATCGAGGGTTACACGGCGAATCTCCTGACCGGTGTGACGCGTAACCCCTGGAACCTCGACTACTCGCCCGGCGGTTCGAGCGGTGGTTCGGCCGCCGCGGTCGCCGCCGGCTTGGTGGGTGTGGCCACCGCCACCGACGGTGGCGGGTCGATTCGAATTCCCGCGTCACTGTGCGGCTTGGTCGGATTGAAGCCGACCAATGGTGTCATCGGACGCTGGCCGGCACCTGATTGGATCGATTACTCGACTGACGGTCCCTTTGCGACTTCGTGTGATGACCTGCGTCTTTTGCTCGACGTCATGCGCGGACGGATCGCCGGCGACCCGACGTCACCACCGAACGCGCTCACCAGCCACTGGGCCCGTCACGACGATCGACCGGTTTCGTTGTTCGCCGCCGAGCGTACCTCACCGCTCGGACCGCTTTCTCCCGCGGTGTCGTCACTCCTTCGCTCGGGCGTGGAGGCGATTGAAGATCGGCTCGGCACGAAGGCGACGTGGATAGAAGCCGACGGATTCTTCGCCGATGGAGATCCGGACCTCGACTGGTTCACGGTGACCACGGCCGAGCACGTGGCGTCGCTCGGCCGTGCGTGGGTGATCGAGCATATGGATGAGTTCCATGTTGCGACCCGCGAGTTCCTCACGACTGGGCTCGGTGTCACTGTTGACGAGTATCTAGGTGCTCGTCGACGGCGCTATGTCTATGTGCGAAGAATTGACGAACTGCTCGAGGACAATGGATTGTTGGTGACGCCCACCGTGGCGGCGCCGGGCTGGCTCGCGGACGGGCGCATGAGCGCCGACACCGACGTGCGTGGTCTGACCCCCGACGTCTATTCGACCGCGGTGCAGAACGTGACGGGTAATCCTGCGATCAGCATCCCGTTTGGCCATCTCCCCTCTGGCTTGCCGTTCGGGTTGCAGATCACCGCCCCGCACTATCACGACTATCGATTGGTGGACGTCGCGACACTGATGGAATCGGCGTATCCCTGGGCGGTGACGGCGCCGGGGTTTGAGCGACTCGACGCTGTGTTGGACCTCGCCTAGTTCATCATGCTGCGCACGCCGGTGCGTGGAACAATGGGATCATGTACGTTCCGGTGAACTTCGCAGTGTCAGATGACGAGGCCTGGCGGGTCGTCACCGACGCCGGTGCGGGGATGTTGGTGATAACCGCGAGTGAGGGACTCGCGAGTGTCTTCGTCCCCGTGCTCGTAAGTGAAGACCGCAGATCGCTCTCCGCGCACGTCGCCAAGGCCAACCCGTGGTGGAAGTCGGCGAGTGACGGGAGCGACGTTCTCGCACTCTTCGTGGCCGCCAGCGCGTACGTGAGTCCACGTAACTATCCCAGTCGATTCGAGAATCCAAACACGGTGCCGACGTGGAACTACGCCGCGGCCGAAGTGCGTGGGACCTTGACCCTGCATACCGACCTGCAGTGGAAACACGACCAGGTCCGTTCCCTCACACATCACTTCGAGCAGGGAAGTGAAGAAGAATGGTTGGTGGACGACCTGGACGCGCGTTATCGCGACGGGCAACTTCAAGCGATTGTTGGCATTGAGATCACTGTCACTTCAATAGAGGCTAAGGCGAAGTTGTCCCAGAACCGTCAGGAAATTGATCGGCTCAATGTTCGTGCAAATTTTGAGCAGGGCACTTTGGTCCAACGAGGCGTCGCCGCGCGGATGAACCCACCGGACTAGCCCACTGCCAATTTCCACGGGGCGAGTCCGTTTCGTCCGAGGCGTCGTCAGGCCCGGACTCAACGCGTCGAAAGGCGTGACAACAGCGATGGACCGAGGAAGGTGCGCGGAGGTCACCGCCAGCATCGTGAAGTTGTCCGGGGCCGCAACTCAGAGCCCCCGTGGCGTGAGCGCTTCAAGAAGGAAACACGTGGGCGGCGACACCCGTTGCCCACGCGCGTGGCGCGCTGACCTGGTCGTTCGCGATCCCAATTGCGACTGTCGACGTGTGAAGAATTGTCGCATGGGGGTGACCGTGAAGCCGCGAACGTGAATGGCGGGCGCCCGCCACCACCGAAGGAGCATATTTCAGCAAATAATTGGAATTTCGGACCATTGTGGCGGTCGGACTCAACTACGTTTCTTCAAAGGCGCTCAACGGCGAGCGCAAGTGACACCATGAATTTGGTTCGCGCTAGTAGATGGAGGGGCAATGAGCGATGGATTCACACCAGAATCACTCGGTGCGAAGTTGGAGGTAGTGCCAGGCGAGCATCAGCGGCTACGCCAAGGCGTACTCGGATTGTTGGATATTTCAGCGGCGACGATGGCCAACATCGGTCCGGCGATGAGCTTTTACTTCGGTTTCGGTTACCTCGCGTTTACCGCGGGCCTCGCGTCACCGCTCACCATTATCGCAGCGGGCATTGCGATCTTGTTCCTCGGTAACACGCTGTCAGAATTCACCAAGGTGTTGCCGTCAACGGGAGGCTTCATCTCATTCATCGGCAAAACCTTCGGAGGAAAAGCGGCGGTCATCACCGCGATCCTGACGGGCGCCGGATACATCGCGGCGATGGCGTCGGTGATTTCGATCGTCGGCGGTTTCTTTCAGATGATCCTGCAGAACTACAACGTTGCGGGCTTACAGAGTGTGCCGTGGATCATCTGGGTACTGATCTTCTTGGCGTTCGCCGCATTCATGATGATTCGAGGGATCTCGATCTCGACGAAGCTCGCGGGCTTCTTCTTCGCGTTCGAGATGGTGATCATGGTCCTCGTCAGCGTTCTCGCGTTGATCAAGTTCCACAGCCACATCAACTTCCAGCCCTTTGAGCCGAAGAACATCACGGGTGGCTTCAAGGGTCTCGCTGCGGGTTTCCCACTCGCGATCTACCTCTTCATTGGATGGGAGAATTCGGCGGCGCTCGCGGAAGAGACTGACAATCCCCGCAAGAACGTACCCAAGGCGGTGTTCACGTCGATCATCATCATGTTGGTCGCCTACACCTTCTTCGCGTACTCCACGGTCGTTGGCTTCAAGGGCGACAACGCCGCGCTCAGCAGTGCCGCGATACCGTTCCTGTCAGTCGCGAAGGAAGTTTTCGCGGTCGCGCTCTTCTTCGCGTTCCTCGCGGGCATGACCTCGACGCTCGGCGCACTGATCGCAGGAACGAACTCCCAGGCACGACTGATCTTCAACGCAGGCCGCGAAGGACTTCTTCCCTCGGTGATCGGCAAGGTCCACTCGACGCGCCGCACGCCGATGAACGCATTGTTCACCTTCTTGGGACTCGGCCTCGCCATCATCGGTATCTGGGGACTCGGTCACATCATTGGTGGTCACGCGACGTCAGGCTCCATGAGCGCCTTGACGATGTTCGTCGAATCCTCGACCTTCGGTACGATCCTGCTCTTGCTCGTCTACGGACTGAGCAACCTGGCGTTGCCCTTCTATTACAAGAAGTACCACGCGGACATGTACAACCCGTTCCGCCACGCGGTCCTACCGGTGCTCGGCATCCTATGGATTCTGGTGCCGATCTACTACTTGATCAAGCCCGGTCAGCCGGCGCCGTTCAGTTGGTACCCCTACATGGCGGCCGTTGTTGTGATCCTTGCGTACATCTACGCGAGGGTGTTAGTGAAGCGCGACCCCGGCACTGGACGACGTGAGTTTCACTCGAAATCCTCTTCACGGTATTCATCGGCAGTACGTGATCCGACGTGGTCGTTCTCGAGCGCACGAAGTTGGACTCGACGGATCTTGCCGCTGATGGTCTTTGGCAACTCCGCGAATTCCAGACGACGAACCCGCTTGTAGCCAGCGAGTCGTTCGCGACAATGACGCAAGATGTCGTCCGCGAGCTCTCTGGACGGCGTCTGTCCGGCGACGAGAGCTATGTAGGCCTTGGGTACGGCGAGGCGTAACTCATCGGGCGCCGGCACGACGGCGGCTTCGGCGACCGCAGGGTGTTCGATCAGCACGCTCTCGAGCTCGAAGGGACTGATGCGATAGTCGCTTGATTTGAAGACGTCATCGGTGCGTCCGACGTAGGTGATGTAACCACGTTCGTCGCGGCGGGCCAGGTCGCCCGTGTGGTATCGACCGCCGGCGAAAGCCGCCTCGTTGCGTTCGGCGTCAGGTCCGTGCGCGGTGCGGTAGCCCGCCATCACACCTACCGGCTTCGTTGGCTCGCAGCGAACGCAGATTTCGCCTTCTTCGGCGGTCTCGTCGCTGCCCGGATCGACGAGGTCGATACGGTACCCGGGGATCGGGCGCCCCATGGACCCCGCAATGACTTCCTGACCCGGTGAATTGCCGATCTGCACCGTTGTCTCGGTTTGACCGAAGCCGTCACGGATGGTGAGGCCCCACGCATCGTGCACCCGGTCGATGACCTCGGCGTTGAGCGGCTCGCCAGCACCGACGAGTTCGCGAAGTGATGTTGACCAAGCCGACATGTCTTGTTGGATCAACATGCGCCACACCGTCGGCGGCGCACAGAATGTCGTCACCCGTGCATCGCGAAGCACGTCTAACATTGCACGTGCGTCGAAGCGTTCGTAGTTGAAGAGGCACGTCGTCGCACCAGCGATCCAAGGTGCGAACACGCACGACCAGGCGTGCTTCGCCCATCCGGGACTCGAGACGTTGAGGTGCACGTCACCGGGACGAATTCCAATCCAGTACATCGTGCTGAGGTGGCCGACGGGATAGCTCGTATGGGTGTGTTCGACCAGTTTGGGCAGTGCGGTCGTGCCCGAGGTGAAGTAGATGAGGAGGGGGTCGTCCGCCTTGGTGGGTCCGTCAGGCACGAAATGCTCATTGCTCGAATGGCTTTCGTTGTAACTGAGCCAACCAGGTTGTGCGGGACCAGTTACGACGCGCAAATATGAACCAGGCACGTCGTCGAAGCGCTCGGTGAGCTCGGGTCGGATGATGACGGCGCCGGCGTTCGCTCTCGACACCCGGTCCGCCATGTCAGTTGGGGTCAACAGGGTCGTTGCGGGAATCAACACCGCACCAAGTTTCATCAGTGCGAGCGTCGTCTCCCAAAGTTCCACCTGGTTGCCGAGGACCACCAAGACGCGGGTGCCACGAACCACACCTTCTTGGCGAAGCCAATTCGCCACCTGATTCGAGCGTCGCGAGAGCTCGGCGAACGTATAGGACCGGTCGGTGCCATCATCCTCGATGATCCGTAGTCCGGGCTGGTCGGCTTGTTCGACCGCGAGTACGGCGTCGAACCAATCGAGTGCGAAGTTGAAGTTCTCGAAGGTGGGCCATTGGAACTGCTCGTAGGCCGTGTTGTAGTCCGTACGATTCGCGAGCAGGAAATCGCGCGCGATACGGAATGTCTCAGTGGGGGTTGTCATTGCTGTGCGCGCGCACTTCGGCCGCGTGTGGCCTGGGGCCACGTTGTGCGAAGTGACACGCTTCTACCTT
Source organism: Acidobacteriota bacterium (assembly GCA_019352095.1). GTDB lineage: Bacteria > Actinomycetota > Acidimicrobiia > Acidimicrobiales > RAAP-2 > RAAP-2. The sequence goes on along the minus strand of JABBNY010000002.1, from coordinate 27,244 downwards.
TCACTCGACATCTATATCCATGATGCGACCACGTACGAAGTGCAGCGAGACGGTGACACGACGGACCAACTGACTACCGAGGCACAATGATGCGACCTGAGTGGTCATTCGTGTTCCCCAAATCACGGCACTGCGTAGGCGTACTCGCGAGTATCTTGCGTGGAACGTTCTCCTGTATCGCTTCGTTCGGAACCCATATCGCCCGCACGATTTAGTATTGCGCTGATGAAATAGGCTGTCAATTGCTGCACATGACACAACCACTGGGACGTGGCACGTTCGACCTGTGAAAGCAACTGAAAGGTAATTCTCCATGACCGACCGGAAGCGGACCCCCCGAAAGCCCCCGGCGCGCACGCCTCGAGCCAAGACCGCGCCGGTCCAGGTTGAGCCGGATGCCCAGGGCTTGCTTGATTTCTACCGCGAGATGTTGTTCATTCGTCGTTTCGAAGAGCGAGCCGCGCGCGGCTATACCCAAGCCCTGATCGGAGGCTACTGCCACTTGAATCTGGGTGAGGAAGCGACCGTCGTCGGTCTCATGTCAGCCCTGCAGCCAACCGACTACCTCTTCACCAACTACCGCGAGCACGGCTACGCCATTGCGCGTGGCATCGATCCCAGGCGCATTATGGCCGAACTCTACGGTCGCGTCGACGGCGTGTCCAAGGGTTGGGGCGGTTCTATGCACATGTTCGACACCGCGCACCGCATGCTCGGAGGTTACGGCATCGTCGGTGGGCAGATCCCGCTCGCCACGGGTGCGGCGCTCGCGATCGACTATCGATCCGGCGAAGAGGTCGTCATGTGCACGATGGGTGACGGCACCACCAACATCGGGGCCTTCCACGAATCGCTCAACATAGCGTCCCTCTGGCGACTGCCGATTGTCTACGTGATCATCAACAACCGTTTGGGCATGGGTACCAGCGTCGAGAAGTCCTCGGCTGAACCCGAACTCTATAAGCGAGGGGCCGCCTACCAAATTGAATCGGCGCGCGTCGACGGGCTTGACCCGGTCGCCGTCGCCCTGGCGGGTAAGCACGCCGTTGAAGTGGCCCGAGGTGGACGTCCCTATCTACTCGAAGTGGTGTGTGAACGACTGCGTGGCCACTCGGTCGTCGACCCGGCCAAGTACCGCTCCGCCGATGAGGTCGCGAGTCTGAAGGAACATGACCCGGTGCACACGTTGGCGGCTCGCCTTATCGCCCAGGGCATTACCGATGAAGAGTCGCTACTAACACTGGACCACGAGGTACTCGCCAACGTCGAAGAGATCAGCACGTTCGCCGAAGCCAGCGCGTTCCCTGACGAGCAGACGCTTTTCGACTACAACTACGCCTCAGAAGTACCCAACGATTCGCGACGTTTGCCGGGCCAGCCCCTCTTCGTCACTACCCTCACCAGTGGAGCAGACCAATGACTTTGATGTCCTACCGCCAGGCCCTGCACGACACGTTGCGCTCTGAGATGCTGCGCGACGAGAACGTGTTTCTCATCGGCGAAGAGATCGGCGTCTTCGAAGGCTCCTACAAGATCACGGCCGGTCTGCTCGAAGAGTTCGGCGAGAAGCGCGTACGTGACACGCCAATCGCGGAGGAGGGCTTCACCGGCGCCGCGATCGGCGCGGCGATGTTGGGGCTACGCCCAGTCGTTGAGATCATGACGATCAACTTCTCGTTACTCGCGATCGACCAGATCGTGAACCATGCGGCCAAGATCTACGGGATGTTCGGTGGCCAGGCCAAAGTGCCGATGGTGATACGTACGCCCGGTGGTGGCGGTCAGCAACTGGGTGCGACACACTCACAGAACATCGAGCTCTACTACGCCTTTGTCCCGGGACTCAAGGTTGTAGCTCCGAGTACCCCGGCTGACGCAAAGGCTCTATTGATCGCGGCCATCCGTGATGACGACCCGGTTATTTTTCTTGAGAACCTGGCCCTGTACAACACCAAAGGTGAAGTGCCCAATCACGACACCCCTGGTGTCATTGGCCAGGCCGCCGTCACACGAGAGGGCCACCATCTGACCCTGATTGGCTACTCGCGCATGGCGCACGTCGCGAAGAAGATCGCCGACCAATTGGCGGACCACGAGGGTCTCGACATCGAAGTCATCGACCTGCGCAGTCTTCGACCATTGGACCGCGAGACGATCGTCGAGTCGGTGAAGAAGACCCACGCCGCGGTCATCTTGGAGGACGACTGGCTCACCTACGGCATCGGTGCCGAAGTTGCGGCGTCGATTTCTGACGGGGCATTTGACTACCTCGACGCTCCGGTGCGAAGAGTGGCCATGGCCGAGGTGCCGATGCCGTATTCGAAGAGTCTGGAGAGCGCTGCGCTGCCGTCGGAGAACGACGTCATCCAGGCCATCTACCAGACGCTCGACGCCATTGGTCACCGCCGAATAAAGACAGGTCCACATGATTGATATCACCATGCCCCGACTTTCGGACACGATGGAGGAGGGGACGATCGTCGCGTGGCACAAGAAAGCTGGTGACCCGGTTGTCGTCGGAGAGATCCTCGTCGACATCGAGACCGACAAGGCAATGATGGAGTACGAGGCCTACGAGGCGGGTACCATCGTCGAGATCCTCGTCGCTGAAGGTGGCGTCGCCACAATCGGAACCCCCATTGCTCGTTTGGACAATGGACAGGCCACCCCCGCGCCGGCGGCGCCAGCCACCTCTCAGGGATCGCCCGCGACCTCCGCTCCGCTCGAGCGCAGTGAGGTCGTCACCATGGCAAGTCCGTTGCCGGTGGAGACAGAAGAGGACGCCCAGCATCGCATCGCCTCGCCACTCGTTCGAAAGCTCGCACGAGAGCATCACCTCGATCTGCGCCAGGTTCGCGGCAGCGGCCCCGGTGGCCGGATCATCCGCGCCGACCTCGACGACCTGCTCGCGGCGGCTGAGGTCGAGGGTTCAAAAGGACCGACGATGCCACTCGCGAGCGGTCCGCTCCTTGACGCCAAGCGAGGTTCCCAGGAAATCCCCTTCACCAATGTTCGTAGGGTCATCGCGCGTCGTCTCGGTGAGAGCGCTCGGACGGTTCCACACTTCTACGTGACCGCGGTCGCAGACGTGGAAGACCTCGTGCAACTTCGTTCCAACCTTAACGATCAGCTCGTGGCGACGGGACGAGCGAAGGTCAGCGTCAACGACATGTTGATCCGCGCGTGCGCCTTGGCGCTTCGTGAGCACCCACTGGTCAATGCGTCGTACGTAAACGACGCGAGCAGCACGATGCTCGTCCATGAACGGATCAACGTAGGTATTGCCGTGGCGTCGACCAACGGTCTCGTGGTACCGGTGATCACCGACGCCGACAAGAAGACAGTGAGCGAACTGGGGACTGAAGCACGTCAGCTCGTGACCCTTGCCGGCAGCAAGGGTGTGTCGCTCGACCAGATGTCGGGCGGGACCTTCACGATCAGCAATCTGGGCATGTTCGGCGTCGAGGAGTTCACGGCGATCATCAATCCCCCCGAGGGGGCGATTCTCGCCGTGGGAACGACGCGACGCGAACCCGTTGGCGTCGGTGACGAAATCGTTCTTCGCCACCGCATGCGTTACACGCTCTCAGCGGACCATCGCATCATCGATGGTGCGCTGGCGGCCCAGTTCCTTCAGACGCTCACTGGTCTCTTGGAACATCCGCTGTCACTGATTGTCTAGTACCCGCCGGCGCGAGGTGACGCGTTCGCCATTCGAGCACTGCGGGTCGATCATATGGTGCGCCTCGTGCGTGCGATGCCCCGTACGGCGTCACGAGGAGCACTTCGAGACGCATGTGAACTTGAACGGGGCGTACGTTCCTGTTGGTGCTCGATCATGACCCCACGACTCGTTGGTACCAGTTTGAAGCCGAGCACGTTGATGAATTCACGTCGGACTTCGTTCAAAAGTGGGCCTGAAGTCTGGCGGGTTCACAGTGGTCGAGTAGTAATAGAGCGTCGCGGTTTAGCGAATGTTCTGCGCGGTTAAGGAAGTCAGTCATGTCTCTGGTGTGGACCGTAGTGCTGTTCGTGCACGTGAGCGCCGCGACCTTTTGGGTCGGGGGACAGTTGATGCTGGTCTTTGTGGTCATGCCACTACTTCGCCGCACGGCGCCCCCGGAGGTGATTGGAAAGATGGCGCGGATGTCGGGTCGCCGGTTCGCCACGATCTCCAACTTTGGTCTGTTCCCGGCGCTCTTGGTGACGGGGCCGCTGCTCGCGTGGCACGACGGCGTGCGTCTGCACGATCTCACTGGTGCGTTCGATCACGTTCTGGAGGTGAAGGTCTTCGTCGTGGTGGTCGTTTTGGGTCTGGCCGGGGCTCACGGCGGGGCGGCGAAGCGCCTGTCACGACGTGGTGTGCGGACGTTGGCCCTGCTCACTGTGGCTTTGTCGGTGCTCATCGTTGCACTGGCGGCGGCACTCGCGATTCTTCCGACGCCCTGAATTTGCGTGGGCTCGTCGTGGCGTGCACGCAATGGTCGATGTTGCTCACCGTGGGGAATTGTTCCATTCCTGAATTTTGGTCAGCTCGAGTCCCAGAGAGACTTCGCCGTGTTGGGACTAAGTGCCCTTGTAGCGCCTGAGGTGGCGTTGGAGACTGACATGAGATCCACGAGACGCCCCGGTGACGGGGCGTGAAGGGGAGAAGGTCATGCGCATTGGCAAGGTTCTGCTTGTAGCGGCTGGTGCGGCGACACTTCTTGTTGGTCTCGGTATTGCGGGCGCTGGGGGAGGTCTCGTGTGGGCGAACGCAACCCAGCGTGACGCCACTGGCTACTTCAACACTTCTACAGAACAGTTTCAATCCACGGGTTCAGCGCTGGTCTCGTCAGTGCACTTTGCGATGCACCCGGGGCCGAACAGTTGGATTTCCTATGATCCGCTCGGCACGGTGCGGATCAAGGCATCGGTGGCGAACGGCGGAACCTTCATAGGTATCGCGCCCACCGCCCAGGTGGACAATTACCTCGCGGGTGTCGCATTCGACCAGGTCACGTCGGTGAGCGCGCTCCCCTTTCGTGCCCACTATGACTTCGTTGCGGGAAGTGCGACGCCCGCGTTACCCATCACGCAGAGTTTTTGGGCGGCGTCGGCCTCAGGGGGCGGGACCCAACGCATCACGTGGAAGCCCGTTGATGGCAACTGGTCAATTGTCGTGATGCGTGCCGACGCCGGTGCGCGCATCGTGGCGCACGTCGCCGTAGGTACCAATACCGGCTTGGTCTTGCCCGTTGGCCTAGGACTACTGATTGGTGGCGCGTTGCTACTGGTCATCGGCGCACTGTTATTGAGTGTCGGGGTCTTGGCGCTCGAACGTACGCGCCAACGCCGCATCCAACGTGAGTCTGTCACGGCGGGTGCGACCTCACGTGGGTCGGCGCCGGGTGACGTCGTGGCGGGTGCCTACCCGGTGCGTCTCGATGGTCACCTCGACCCCTCGCTGAGTCGTTGGCGGTGGATCATCAAATGGCTACTCATCGTGCCCCACCTGGTGGTCCTCGCTTTCCTGTGGTTGGCGACGATACCGCTCACGTTCATTGCGGGTCTCGCGATCCTCTTCACGGGCCGCTACCCAGAGCCCATCTTTCACTTCAGTGTCGGCGTGATGCGCTGGACGTGGCGGGTCACTTTCTATGCATTCAGCGCGCTCGGAACGGACCGCTATCCACCGTTCTCCCTCGAGCCGGACGACACCTACCCGGCGGCGTTCGACGTTGACTATCCATCACATCTCTCTCGCGGGCTCGTACTCGTCAAGTGGTGGCTCCTCGCGCTGCCCCAATACATCATCGTGGGCGTCTTCGCGGGTGGTGGCGTGGGCTTTTCAAACCTCTTCTCACATTCTTGGATGGTGACCACCGGCGGCGGGGTGATCGGACTCTTGGTCGGTGTTGCCGCCCTCATACTGCTCTTCACGGGTCGCTACCCAGAGCCGCTGTTCGATTTCGTGATGGGGATGGACCGCTGGTGCTACCGCGTTCTGGCGTACGCCCTCTTGCTACGAGACGAGTACCCGCCATTTCGCTTCGACGCGGGAGGGACCGACCCCGGAACCGTACCGCCCAGCGAGTTGTCGCCTCGACCCGATGCGCCCGCGCCATCGAGTTCGACCGACGTGCTCGCGAGTCATTGAAGGTTGCACTCAACCGAGCGTGGTCTTCACGCACGCTGAAAGGGGATTGCCATGCGCGCAGTCGTTGTCTATGAATCGATGTTTGGCAATACACGTCAGATTGCCGAAGCCGTCGCTGAGGGAATCGGTGAACGCATGGATGTTGAGGTCATGCGAGTTGACCTCTCTACGGAATTGAAGACTCACACGATCGACCTGCTGGTCGTGGGTGCGCCGACGCACGCGTGGGGTCTGCCCCGCACCAATACCCGAAAGGGCTCACTCGAGTACATTCGAAAGTCGCGTGGCGACTTGAGACTCGAGCCCGGTGCCGATGCGCTCCCAGGGGTGCGTGAATGGTTGTCGACCGTCGGTTCACTGGGCGCTTCTGGTGCAGCGTTCGATACGCGCCTTCGAGCTCCGGCGTTCATGACCGGTCGCGCCGCCAAAGCAATCGCCATTGGACTGGAGCGCCACTCGTTGAGCCTGGTCGCGCCGCCGGAGAGCTTCATCGTCGATCGACAGCATCATCTGATTGTTGGTGAACTCGAGAGGGCGCGAAAGTGGGGGACGTATCTGAAAGATCAGACCTTGGATCGTGCGGGAGTGGATCACTGAGGAGTGTCGCAAAGGTGAGGTGGGACTCGAAGGGCGCTCATGGGTCGTTCGCTCTTACGTCACGAGGCGGGTGATCCACTCGATTGACAGTCGTGGGGCGCTCTGTCACGAGCGAGGTTCGTCTGATGGCTCCGTGGGTCGATCATGCCGCTTACGGCTGAAAAGAATTAGGTCCTAGGCGACTCCCAGCACGTGCGTTTGCCTGCGCCGGCTAACTTCGACCCTTGGTATCGCCACTACTATCGGTCGGGTAGGGGTCCAGATTGGACCCGAGACACGAGAAGAGCACGTCGCGCGAGGTATTCGAGCGACGACGAAGGGAATTGTCATGGCGTTCACCGCGATCAATCCAGCTACCGAGGAAGTCATTGCCGAGTATCCACTGAACACGCCAGAGGAGATTGAGGCAGCCATGGTCTTGTCGGCGAAGACCGCCAGGAGTTGGCGCGATACTCCTTTTAAGGATCGTGGCGAACTGATGACCCGGGCTGCACAATTGCTCGAGGACGAACTCGAAACCACCGCTGCGCTGCTCACGTCAGAAATGGGTAAGACCTTTGTCCAAGCCAAGGGCGAGGTCTTGAAGTGCGCCAAGACGATGCGGTACTACGCGCAGCACGCCGAATCACTCCTCAGCGAGGAAGTCATTGCCTCGCCAGCGTCGCACAGTGGCATACGCTACGAACCACTCGGCACGATTCTCGCCGTGATGCCGTGGAACTTCGCCCTGTGGCAGGCGGTGCGTTTCGCGGCACCGGCAATGATGGCGGGCAACGTTGGCATCTTGAAGCACGCCCACAACGTGCCGGGATCGGCGAAGTACCTGGAGAGTCTGTTCGTTCGAGCGGGATTTCCCTCGGGCGTCTTCATCAATCTCTTCCTCGGACACCAGGCGTTGGCCGAGTTGATCGCCGACGACCGCGTCGCTGCGGTGACCCTCACGGGTTCAGAAGGAGCCGGCAAGATCGTCGGTCGACAGGCTGGCGAGAACCTGAAGAAGTGCGTGCTGGAACTCGGCGGTTCTGACGCCTTCGTCATCGCGAGTTCTGCCGACATGGCGGCGACCATCCCCATGGCCGTCACCGGTCGCATCCAGAACAATGGGCAGAGCTGCATCGCGGCGAAGCGATTTATCGTCGTCAAGCAGAGGGCCGAAGAATTCATCGAAGGATTCACCAAGGCCATGAGCGAGGTCGTCGTGGGCGACCCGATGGACCCCTCGACCGCTCTCGGCCCGCTTGTCAACGCCGAACAGCGCGAGGAGCTACACGCCCAAGTCCAGGACTCTGTTGCCAAGGGTGCGGTCATCCGTACTGGTGGCACCATGATCGAGGGTCGGGGCTACTACTACCCCGCGACGGTCTTGACGAACGTTCCGCGTGACTCGCGTGCGGGATGCGAGGAATTGTTCGGTCCCGTTGCGGTCGTCGAAGTGGTCGAGGACCTCGACGAGGCGATTGCACTGGCGAACGCGACACCGTGGGGACTGGGTGGATCCGTCTGGGCGACTGACCCGAGCGAGATCGAACGAGTGGTGTCAGGTGTCGAGGCGGGAATGATCTTCGCCAACGCCCTCGTCGCTTCTACGCCCGAACTCCCTTTCGGTGGGATCAAGAAGTCGGGGTACGGCCGCGAGTTGTCCGCACAAGGCATCCGCGAATTCACCAACGTCAAGACCTTCTACATCGCGTAGCGCTCGAGACAGCGCTGGTGCACGGCGCTGTCGACGAACTGTGCGTGTCGAGTGAACGCAACCTCATCTCTCGTGGACTCAACCGAGAGATGAGGTTGCTCCTTGCGCCTGGGCAATCAATTGAGAGAGCATTGCCTTGGTGATGATGGTCGCACCACTCGGCGTAGTGATGGGCTCGTTGTCGTGAGTGATCGCGGCGTGCACGTCTACTGTCCCGTTGCCATTGATACCGTTGGGCACGGTGATTGCGATGGAACCGCCCGTGGCGCTCGCGCCTGACATTGTTATGCCAATGGTGTAGTTCCCCTTCACGTTGCTCGGCGTGAAGGGCTTGCCGAGGTAACTCGCGATGGCGGGCTGCACCGCCTTCACGACGGAGTTCAACGTTCCTGTCTGCGAATAGCCCCCATTGGGGAGCGTCGTGTAGGGACTCGAGTCGACGAGAGCGCTGAGGGCGTCGAGCCCGGCTCGCTCGGCGATGCGCACCTTGGACGTCTGGGCCGGACTGATGGTGGATGTCGGCACGTCCGACGCCAGCGATGCTGGAGTGAATTCGAACCACCGGTCACCTATGGCTAGTTGAAGATCAGTGAGCTGTTGCGTTGAGAGTGTGACCGTGGGGAGGCTCGCGTAGGCGTTCACGTCAATGCGCAGATACACGTTGGCGTCGATCTGGCGCACGTCGAACATCGTTTGGGACTTGTTGTTGATCGTGACCTCGGAGTTGACGTGACCAGTCGACTGGTCGATCGGGCCACCGGTCGTGCTCGCGTAGTTCATATTCACCGTGAGCGCGTTGAGAATGCTCTCGGCCTTGCTCGCGCCGGTGCCCGTGGCGCTCGCGGTGAGTTGGACTTGAAGATTTGGGGATGCACCGACCGATGAGATCGCCTGATCGATGGTGGCGCTCACGCCGCACGCCGCGAGAACCAGCGACGAACCTATCGCTCCGACCACCCACAGTTTTCTCACGGTCACCTCCATCGTTGGGTCGTCGTTTCTGACAGTACTGTGCCTCGAGACGACAGTGTCTTTAACGGACTTCTGGACTTTCATCGTGCCCGTGGGCGACGATGCCCACGTGAGAAACACAGTGAACACTGAAAATCAAGTCAGAGGTTTGCTGCACGAGAGGCGCGATGAAGCGACACGCTGGACATCCACGGGCGCGTGCACTCGAGCGAGGTGTCAATGGTACGAATAACTGCCACGTAGGTCTAGATTCAGGACATGCGCTCCCACTATGACGCGGACATCGATCCCGGACTCGAGAACAACTCGCACTCGAGCATTCTTCGCATGGTGGGCTTCAACAAGCGCGTGCTGGAAGCGGGCTGTGCGTCTGGACACGTGAGCAAGATGCTGCACGCCCAGGGATGCAGCATCGTCGGCGTCGAAGTGGATGCGAACGTCGTCGATCTGGCGCGTCCGTGGCTTGAGCGGGTGGTGATAGGCGACTTCGACGACCCGACCGTGTGGGATGGGTTGGAGGGGGAACACTTCGAAGCGGTGATATTCGGCGATGTACTCGAACACCTGAAGGATCCCCTCGGCACCCTGCGCGCGGCGGTGAAGCATCTGGTGCCGTCGGGGATCGTCGTACTGTCGGTTCCTAATATTGCGCACGCCGACGTGAAAATTGCACTGTTGAACGGTACCTTTCCCTATCGAGACAGCGGACTGCTCGACCAGACGCACATCCACTTCTTCACCAAGCAGAGTGTATTGGAGTTGGTGAAGAGCGCAGGCCTCATCCCAACGGATATAGAAAGGGTCACCGTCCCGGTGTTTGCGACAGAACTCGGTGTCGAGCGAGGTGACATGAGTGATGACGTCCTCGATGCGGTCGTGCGTGATCGCGAGTCTGAGACATATCAATTTGTCATCAAGGCATCGAAGGATGACGGGTCGAGGTCGCTCGAGAACTTGACCGTTGACCTGGTGGCTCTCACCGACCGGTTACGTGACGAGCAGCGGCGTTATGTGGCCCTGGCCGAGCAACACGCTGCCCTTCAGGGCGAAATCGAGCAACTACGACAGGCCCACGAGACCCAGTCGAGCGAACTCTCGCATCTGCGTTCTCGCGTGGGCGCGATCAAGCGCGTGGTGCCAGCACCGATGCTCAGATTCCTGGCGCGCCGGCTTCACTGACCGCTTCGGGCGCACGGCGCTGCACTGGTCGCTCCAGTGATAGCACGATGGGTCGACGTCGCCCTACGATCAGAGTAGACGGCGACTGTGAAGTGACTAAGGAGGTTGTCATGACAAATGTGACGTTGACGAAGAGGTGGTGCGATGCCGGTTGAGGGCGAGTACGAGCCGAGCCCTTCTGAGTGGGTGCGCGAACAGGTCGCTGAGTTTGAGGCATCTGGCGGCACCCGCGCGAACACTCTGCTGGATACGGGTCTGCCGATCATCATCTTCACCACTCGCGGTGCTCGTAGCGGGAAGGTTCGAAAGACCCCCGTGATGCGCGTCGAACATGATGGAGAGTATGCGCTCGTCGCCTCCAAAGGTGGCGCCCCCGAGAATCCAGTCTGGTATTACAACCTCATTGCACATCCCAACGACGTCACGATCCAAGACGGTCCTGAACCGTTCGATGTCGAGGTGCGTGAGGTGCGTGGAGAGGAACGTGCGCTCTGGTGGGAGCGCGCCGTGGGGGCGTTTCCGCCGTACGCGCAGTATCAGGTCAGTACATCGCGGGAGATTCCCGTACTCGTCGCTCGACGAGTCTGAGCGGTCGCCCGCCGCACCTCTGCGTTGTGTGGCTGGTGACTGGAAGGTCTTGGGCTTCAGCGTGAGCAGCGTACGAGAGGGCGCCGCGATCAAGCGCTGAAGCGTTCCAGTCAGGCATGACCAGTTTCTCGAGAGCCTGTTGAAAGGTCCTTTGGCACTGTGACCCGTGGCGAGCGACTCGTACTGTGAGTGCTGAGGCAGGATTCGACATGCTCGCCAACCGAGTTGTCATGAAGTTTTCCTCCTCGACGGCTGGTGAGAGGACACGCTATGACCAAGAGAGATAGGGCGGCCAACAAGGCCCTCGAACTAAAGGGTAAGGCTGAAGTGAAGGTCGGCAAAGTCGTCGGCAGGGCAATTCAAGCCAAGGGTGTCGCCGATCAGGTGGAGTCTGACTTGAGGAACGTGGGACAGGATCTGAAGAGCGCCGGCAAAGACTTGAAGAAGGCCGGGCAACGTATCCGTACTGCCACCAAGAAAGCAAGTTAGGTCGTCGTCGCGCAGGTGTCATTGAGCGTCGCGTTCGCTCACAGCGGCAGTTGAGACGCGGTTAGTGACGTATCGCTCACGTCAACTGCGCGTTGTCCTTCATAGTCTTAGGCGAAGTGGCGTTGTGAGGGAGTTAGCGCTCTCCAAGGTTTACCAATTGATTGAACCCGGTCCTGTGGTCTTGGTCACGACAAAACGCGCGGGGCGAGAAAATGTCATGACCATGTCGTGGCACATGGTGGTCGATTTCGAGCCCCCGCTGATTGCGTGTGTCGTGAGCGAGAACGATTTCAGTTTCGCGGCGCTGATGGCCGAGCAAGAGTGTGTCATTGCGGTTCCGACATCTGATATCGCGTCTGTAGTCGTGGAGATTGGAAATTGTTCAGGGCGCACGACCGACAAGTTCGAGGAGTTCGCACTGACACCGGTTCACGCACGCCTGGTGGCACCACCACTCATCGCTGAGTGTTTTCAACCTCGAGTGCAGACTGGTCGACGCCAGCATGGTGACGTCGTACAATGTGTTCGTGGTTCAGGTCGTGAAGGCGTGGCTTGACCCTGTGAAAGCGCACCCTCGCACGCTTCACCATCACGGCTATGGTCATTTCGTTCTCGACGGCGAAGCGATTGAAATACCATCGAAGATGCCGTGAGTGTCAAATACGCTTCCTGACGCCACGAGGGACGGCGGGTTGGGCCGGCCCGACATTGAATGTTGTCCGGTATGGGGCTGAACGAACGAGTTCAACATTAAGGACGCGGACTCGGACTCGGTGTGTCACGTCACCAGCATGTTTGTGTCGTGTGGTCGTGGGTCACGATGTGCTCGCGCTCGTGAACCGTAAGGACACAAACCTTCTGACCGTGTGGTACCAAGATGTGACAGTTCGTGCAACCCTGAGAATGTACGCAGATACCTCGCAGTATGAACTGTTTTGAGTGCCATCGTAAAGGTACATTGAACATGCCGTTGCGTCGAAGCGATTTCGTGTTTTTGGAGAGGATCTGAGTGAATCGAATTGATGAACACCCTCAATTCGGTCACCACTTGTCCGAAGCGATCGCCGACGGAATCGTCATCGTCGATGAGACGGGTGTGATTCGACACGTGAATCGCCGTCTTGCGAACTTGACGGGGTATTCGCGCGAGGAGATGATCGACCAGGACATCGACGTTCTGATCCCGGGAAGATTCCGCGATCCTCACGTTGCGCACCTGTCAACGTACGTCGCACACTCCAAATCACGAAAGATGGGCTCCTCGGGGAACTTCACGCTGCAATGTCGCGATGGAAGCGAGATCGACGTAGACATCGCACTCTCACCTTTTGAGATAGATGACAAGAAGTGGGTGACCGCGACCATCCGTGATGGCCGATCGCAACGGGTGCGGGAGCGCTCCCACGACGACGTCGAACAGCGCTTTCGACTGGCCTTCGAGAGCAATATGGCACCGATGATGTTTCACGATCACGAGAACCGGGTCATCGCGGTCAATGACGCCTTCTGCCTGATGATCGGTCGCACCAGAGACGAACTCGTCGGGCTTGATTCAACGGCGTACACCCACCCCGAGGACTTGGGTATCACTGAGGCCACTCATGACCGGCTGACGTCTGGCGAAGTTTCTCAAGCACGTTACGTCAAGCGCTATCTGCACAAAGACGGGCGAGTCGTGGTGGTAGAAGTGTTCAAGGCGCCAGCTCGTGACGCGGTGGGTAATACCCTCTATTACGTCCTCTCCCAGCGTGACATCACTGAGGAACGGGCCCTCACCGAGCAACTTTCACACCAGGCCCTCCATGACCCATTGACGGGACTCGCGAACCGGGCACTCTTCGACGATCGACTGTCCCAGGCGCTCGCTCGAGCCGCTCGTTTCGGCGACCTGGGTGCAGTCCTGCTGTTGGACCTGGACGATTTCAAGGGCGTGAACGACACCTACGGTCACGTCGTCGGTGACCAGCTGCTGCGCTCGGTAGTGCAGCGACTCGAGGAGATCACGCGCACCTCAGACACTCTGTGTCGCTTCGGCGGCGACGAGTTCCTCTACTTGGCCGAAGCATTGGACTCGCCGGATCAGGCGCATCAACTGGCGCAGCGTGTACTTCGCACATTCGCCCAGCCCTTCGCGGTCGCGGGCACGTTTCTCCAACTCGGGGTGAGTATCGGCATCGTGTTGTGGGACGGTCCCGGCACGAGCACGACCGAAGTCATTCAGAATGCGGATATCGCGCTGTACGAAGCAAAGCGCCAAGGCAAGTCCCGCTCCGTCTTTTTCACGGCCAACATGCAACTCAACGCCATGAGCAGGTTCGCACTCACGCAACAACTACGTCACGCACTCCACTCTGGAGACCTGGAGATGCACTACCAACCAATCATGGATCTGAGAACATCTGAAGTCGTTGGCTTCGAGGCACTCATGCGCTGGCAACACGCGGAGCGTGGTTGGGTGCCGCCAAGCGTGTTCATCGCCCTGGCCGAGGAGAATGAACTCATTCTGGAGATCGGCCTGTTCGCGCTTCGTGAGTCGATCGAGGCCCTGACGAGATGGGACACGAAGAGTGCTCACGCTCACAGGCCCTTTGTGACGGTGAATCTTTCGTTACGCCAGTTTCATGACTCGGAGCTTGTGCCGACGATCGCCAACGCACTCTCGACGAGTGGTCTCGAACCCAGTCGTCTCATTCTTGAAATCACCGAAAGTGTGACGCTGCTCGAGATCGGCGAGACGCTCAACGTCATTGAACGCCTGAAGGCGCTTGGGATCGCCATCGCACTCGACGACTTCGGCACGGGCTACTCGTCGCTCTCCTACCTGACACTGTTGCAACCGAAAATCATCAAGATCGACCAGTCCTTCGTGAGCCCTGCGCACGAGAGTGTGCACAACCACACGCTGTTGGAGGCGATTGTTTCACTCGGTCGCAACCTCAACATGATCGTGATCGCGGAAGGAATCGAGACTGAGTCTCAACTCGAACGCCTTCGCCAAATGGGCTGCGATCTGGGTCAGGGCCATCTCTTCTCGCGAGCGATGAGGATTGATGATCTGAAGGAACTCGTCGACGAAAATCGTGGGCACTGGGCGGGCTCGAACTATCAGCTTCGATTGACGGACTGATCACCGGGCGCCAACTGGTTTCCAACCGTGTCAACGAGTGGGCCCGTGGTGTCAGCCCCTGATCGCGAGCTGGGTCCTGGTGACGAGGACCATCATCGCGGTACCTGCGCAACACGTCATCGGCCGGTCCGCAACTCGAGTTCTGAGGGGAGCGCGCATCTCCGTCGTGGCAAATTAACGCAGCCCGGCGTCCCATTTGGTGATATGGTCCGGATTTAGGACTTTTAAAAGGGACGCAGCATGCAGCACATCCAGATCTCAAACGCCGAGTTGCGAGAGGCGGTGGCGGCCGAGGCCCCGGGCGCCTTTGAGCTCTTGGCGGCGCTCGTGGCACGACCTTCGTTGCGAGGTAGCGAGAGTGCGGCCCAGGAACTGATGGCGTCGACGATGCTCGAACTCGGCTTTGACGTCGAGCGCCTCGCCATACCCGATTCGATTGGAGACGATGACCTGGCTGGAGTGCCCGCGTACTCCTATGAGGGACGTTTTGATGTGGTGGGCAGGATGCCGCACGACGGAGGTCGGTCACTGTTGTTGAACGGTCACATCGACGCCGTGCCGGCGAACGAAGCGACGTGGTCAAGTGATCCGTTCGTCCCGGTCATTCGCGACGGGTGGCTCTACGGTCGAGGCGCTGGCGACATGAAAGGTGGCTTTTCGATGGCGGTGCTGGCTCTGAGGGCCCTTCGCCGTCTTGGCGCCAACGCCGGGCAACGTAATCTTTCCTTTTTATCCGTCATCGAAGAGGAGTACACCGGAAACGGGACGCTGGCCGCCGTGCGCGCCGGTGTCAGCGCAGACGCAGTCGTGCTGCCCGAGCCAACGAACCTCAAGATCCTCTTGGGTGGTGTCGCCATCACGTGGGTGAGGATCATCATCCGCTTTGGTGGCGGTCACGCGGAAAGCTCGGATCGCATTGCGGCGCCAGCTCAGGTGGTCTCCACATTGATTGGAGCCCTCGAGCACCTCGAAGAGGAGTACAACAAGGAGTTGAAGCCTCCCTTTGACGCCATTGCTCGGCCGTACAACGTGAATGTCGGAGTGATCCGACTCGGTGAATGGCCCTCAAGCGTGGCGGCGGTCGCCGAGCTGGAGATTCGCGTCGGCCACCCCGATGACGTGAATGACGAGCAGGTTCGCGCCACGGTGCACGCCATCGTTGCGGACGCACTGCGCGACACGGACGGTCCCGAGTTCGAGGTGGCCCTCCACGGATTCAAGGCACAGGCCTATCACTTGGTGGCCGATCATCCGCTGGTTCACGATGTGGTCAGAGCGCACGTCGATGTCCATGGCGAGGCACCGTCGAGTGAACTGCTCGGCAGCACCACGGACGCGCGCTACTACGTCAATCAACTCGGCGTACCCGCGCTCTGCTTTGGACCAGTGGTGAGAAATATGCACGGTTCGAACGAGAGCGTCGAGCTGGCGTCGATCGAGGCCGGGGCCCTGACCTTGGCGAGGTTCCTGCTCAATTACTTCAATGAAGGAGGCTCGTGATGGAGCACCATGGTGTTGACGATCATCTCGACGTCGTTTCGGGGCTCTTGGAGCCCCTGCCCATGCAAAACGCGGGAGAACGTCTCGCAGATCGGCTCGTGACCGCGATTGCCCTTGGTGAGTTCGTGCCCGGCCAGAGACTTCCGCCAGAACGTGAACTCGCGACGATGCTGAGCGTTGGGCGCGGCGTCGTGCGCGAGGCGCTCCAGCGTCTCGCTGCTTCGGGATACGTCTCGATCAAGCGGGGCCGCAGTGGCGGTACTTTCATCGAAGACCACTCGTCGGACGACACCAAGGCCATCGTGCGTCGTGTCCTCGTACCTGAGCGCGAACGCCTCAATCAACTGCTCGATCTTCGATCGCTGGTGGAGTCAATGGTGGCCCGCGCTGCTGCGGAGCGACGTGACAACAGTGACATCAAGCACATCCAACGTGCGGTAGACGCATATGCGTCGGCGGGTGATGATCGACACTCGTCGGGTATCGCGGATCGAGATCTTCACCTCGCCATCAATCGCGCTACTCACAATCCACTGCTTGAAGCGTTGACCTATCGCATCCGCGCCGAGGTCAGTCTGGGCTTTGGCGTTGAACCGTACTCGCCGATGCTTCGAAAGAGGGCATTGCAGCAGCACCCGTTGCTGGCGGCCGCGGTCATTGCGGGTGACCCTGACCTCGCGGCGAATCTCGCAGCCGAGCACTTCCACCTCTCAGAGTCCATTCTGAAGCGCCTGATCTCCACGGTCGACGAGGACCCAGCGCGAGACTCGAACGGCCGAACACCGAGAACTCGAAAGAGTCAACAACCAAGGACCGCCTAGGAGGACCAATGCCGTACGCCCACGTCAATGACATTGACATCAATTACCTCTTGGAGGGTGATGGTCCAGAGACCGTCGTGCTCATCAACGGTCTGGCCGACGACCTTCTCACCTGGGTGTACCAGGTGGATGCGCTGTTGGCTGCCGGATACCGCGTGCTGCGATTCGACAATCGCGGTATTGGTGAGAGTTCCAAACCGGCGGGCCCTTACACGACGGCGCTCTTCGCCCAGGACGCCAAGGCGCTCGTTGATCACCTCAACGTGACCGACTTTCATCTGATGGGCGTCTCGATGGGTGGCATGATCGCCCAGGAGTACGCGCTCGCGTACCCCGACGACCTTCGAAGTCTCACGCTTGCGTGCACGTATGCGGCACCGGGTCCATTCTGCTCTCGCATGTTCTCTCTGTGGGCCGACATGGCACCGGTCATGGGCGTACCTGCGGTGATGCGTGACGTGTCACTGTGGGCTTTCACCCAAGAGTTCTTCTTGACCCGTGAAGACGAACTCGCCGAGTTCGAGACCGCGATGGCGTACATGAACCAACCAACGCCCGCCTATCTGGCCCAACTGCACTCCATTCGTCACCACGACACCACCGACCGACTGAACCAGATCTCGGTACGCACCATGGTGCTCGCTGGTGAGGAAGACATCCTGATACCGGTGCACCTGTCAAAGACGCTCCACGAGTTGGTGCCGGGCTCCGAGTTCAGGACCACCAAGGGTGGGCACGGGTGCATCTGGGAACACCCTGATCCATTCAATGAGCAGTTCATCAATTTCATCAAGACTTCCAAAGGGGGAGACATCAATGAGCAGTGAAACAACATCGGGGACACTCGGTCGAGGCCAAATCGGCCTGGCCGGTGTCCTCATCCCAGGCCTGGCTATGGTTGCGCCAGCGTTCAACCTCTTCTTCTCGACGGGGCTGATCGCTTCGTTGGCGGGGGCGGCTGTACCGCTGATGTTCCTCATCGCCATGGTGGCAGTCGCTGCGACCGCCAGTTCGCTCGCGCAGTTTGCGGCGGTCTATCCGAGTTCGGGGTCGTTCCTTACCTATATTGCGAAGACCATTGGAGCCAAGACAGCGACCGCGATTGGCGTGATTGCCATCTTGGGTTACGTGATCTCGTTCGGAGGTATCTATATCTTCGTAGGTAGCTACATTGTCTCGAACCTCTTCGGTAGCTCGCACATCTGGGGGATAACCCAGATCGTGACGATCCTCTACGGTGTGCTCGTCACGGTGCCTGTGGTCGTCGGACTCAAGTTCGGGGTGAAGCTCTCTTATATCTTGTATATCTTCGAGGCGCTCTTGTTGATCGTCATGAGCATTGTCTTTCTCGCGCACGGTGGTCCCCAGGGCATCACGTCGGCTCCCTTCAGGTGGCCCGGCGGCTCTAAGAGCACGCTGCTCGCCCTCGGGTGGGCGATCTGGTCCTTTGGTGGATTCGAAGCGGCCGCGCCACTCGCCGAAGAGACCCGAGACCCCACGAAGAATGTGCCGCGCGCTCTACTCTTGACGGTTCTCGTGAGTGGCACGATCTACGTGCTTGGCTCGTGGGCACTCATTACGGCCTTTGGTCCCTCGCACGTTGCTGCGATCATCGCGGACCCCAATCCGTTCCACACCGCCGCCGCCAAGTACGCCTCAGCGTTCGCACCGCTGATCGTGTGGATATTCCTGACCAGTGTCACGTCGTCCTACGTTGCGGCCAACACCCAGGTCGCGCGCGTCGTCTTTGGAGGTGCGCGAAGTGGTCTGTGGAGTCGCAAGCTCTCCAAGATCTCCGAGAAGTACAAGACGCCGTCGCGCGCAGCCATTGCCTTCGTCGCACCGAGCATCGTCATCGGCGTCGCCTCGACGTGGTTCACGAACCCTGGCCTCGCGGTGGGATTCTTGACGACACTTGGAATCCTGGGCATCATCACGATGTATCTGGCGGCGAACTTCTCGTTGATCGTGCACTGGTTCAAGAACGATCGCCAGGCGGGCCCGAGGAAGGCCCTGATGCGTTTCATAATTCCAATCGTTGGCTTTCTCATCTTGCTGGTGCCGGTCTATGGTGCCCTCCAGCCCGGTCAGCAACCGCCCTACAAGTACCTGCCCTACGTGACGATTGGTCTTCTGCTCGCGGGTGTCATCTACACATCGGTGCTCGCTGCTCGAAAGCCTGAGATTATCCGCGACGCTCCGGCGTTACTCGAAGGAGCAGAACTTTACGACCTTGACGTCGTGTAAGAAGAGCGCACCACACCACTCGACCCGCGATTCATTCGAATCGCGGGTCGAGTGGTCTCTGGGAACGCGCAAACGGCTTCATCTCGATACTGAGAGACTCCGGTGGTCGAAGCGTGCTCAAATGCTTCGACCACCAAGGTATTGGGAGATCAGCTTCGAAAGCACCATGTGTGAGCGCAGTGGTTAAGGTCGGAGATGAGACCTCGACTGAGGGTTTCCACTGAGGTCGAGCCGCTCGGTTGGAAGTTCACAACGTTGATCTCGACGCCGCCAACAATGACGTCGCCCGCTAGAGGAGTCACCATGGCCGAAAAGTCACCGAACCAACACAACTCGAAGAAGGTCGGCAAGACCTTGAAGGAAAAACGCAATGAGAAGCACGCCAAGAAGGAGTCGAAGAAGGGTCTGATGGACAACTGAGAGACTCACCGTGCACTCTCAGACTGATGAGTCCACCGCGTTCGCATCTGAGCGATACGCGGCCGTGGAACGGCTCGTTGCGTCTGTGTGAACTGTGAAATCCGATTCGCGAGTCGGATTTCGTTGAGCCACGTAGTGAGGCGTCCTTCTCTTCGATCTGGATGCGCTTTGAATGTGCCACGAGTGGCGACGCAGATCGCGCCTTGATTCAAGAGGACCGCTCTTGGTGGCGATGGGCGCTGGGACTCGAGGTATTCGTGTGGCCTGAAGAATCGTGAGCGACATCTCGGCGCCGGCGAGTGACAACCCACAGTGTAAGTACCGCGGTGAGCATGATGATCACAATCGCCCATTGGACGATAACTGAAGTTGAATGCACCATCGCAAGTGGAGTGAGCGATTGCGCACTCCACATTGCGTGAGGCGCTGTGCCGGTCAGTTTCTTGGGAAACGTGATCGAGAACGTCGTTGGTCCGCCAATTCTGAGTCGGGCCACCGGAGTGCCCGAGAAGCCCGTGTACTCAACACCGTTGGTGAATGTAGGTTCAATGATGACAGACCCCGATCTGGTGTCGATAGGAACGAGAAATGAGTAGACGGCGTCTACAAGGCCATCATCAATGGTCGCGTTGGGATTGTAAGTTTGATCTACGGGGTCAGAGCGAGTTGCAGTGACGCGTGTGCCGGTGGAACTCAAAAAGACAATCGCAGAACCCATCAACGGAGTCATCCCGGAGAAGAAGTGGCCGTCGTTGACGTTGCCTTGCGAGAGTTGGGGCGGTCCGGAACTCATGAGGATTGAGAGATAGATCCTCCCCGTCGACGATACGGCCCCGGTCCCGTCTGGGTTCAACGTGTCGAGACGAGCGCCCGTCACGAGGAGACTGGAAGGTAGCGAGACACCATTGGTGACGTTGGAGACCGGAATGGAGAAGACCTCGTTCATCGTGACGTTGGATGATTGCTCTGAGGCACCCGCGCCCGCCGTAGTTACCCAAGCCATTGTCAGTGCCATCGCGAGCAATGAGACTGCGACAAGCGGCCGTGCGATCTCCCGATGTCGTCCCCGAGAGATGTGACTCATTCTGATCTGTCCTGGTTACTGGGTGCATACGGGACTTCTTGAAAAGGGCTCAAGTCTTGATGCAATTTTCGGTCCCAACATGGATGCAACGACCAATCACGGCGGTGAAGTACTGGCTGGTACGTTGCGCGGGAGTCTCCCGATGGTGCCCATCGGTCGCGACCTTTCTCAGAATCTGAAAATTGTCAAGAATTCTGTTGAAGCTACAAGAATGCGGGGAGCATTACTCGAAGGTCGCAGCGACCGAGCGACCATTCATTGTTCACGCGAATGGTCGAAGTGCCTCAAGTTCGTCAAAGCGAAAGCAGCCCGGGGCGTGGTCGTTGCGCATGCCGCTTGCCTGCATGAATGAAAGACAGATGATGGGACCAACGAATTTGAAACCGTCGTGCGAAAGCTGTTTACTCATGATTTTTGCGCTGGTGGTGCCGTCGACGTCGGAACTCCCAAGTGCCCACACGTAGTCGGCGAAACTCGTACAGTCGTCACGAGAGTGCAGGGCGAGGATGGCGCGTGCGTTGGTGACGACTGAATCGATCTTTTGACGATGGCGGATGACACCGGGATCACCCAGGATCGCTTCGATGCGCGCACGATCCATGCGAGCGACTACGTCGGCGTCGAAGTTCTCAAACGCTCGCCGATAGCCTTCTCTGCGACGCAGCACGGTCAACCAACTGAGACCGGCCTGGGCCCCTTCGAGGGTGAGCAATTCGAAGAGTGATGCGTCGTCGCGAACAGGCACACCCCATTCGTTGTCGTGATACGCGACGTACAACTCGTCATCACCGCACCACGAGCAACGACGTGGTTGAACGGGGTGCGGAGTGTTCGAGGCACTCAACGTGGCGTGACGGGTTGCAAGCCCGCAATCACGATGCTGACCAGACGCTGTAGACCCTCGTCGTCCGCGCCAGTGTGTCCCGCGGCGTGGCAGGTACCCATGACCAGGTTTATGATGTCGTTGGTATCGACGTCACTGCGAATCGTTCCCGCGACGACCGCACGTCGGCGAAGTGTATCGACGCGCGCGGTCAATTCGTCAACGAGGCCGGAGTATTTCAACTTGACGTCGATGCCGGCTTGTCCGAGTGCCTCGAAGAGATCCTGCTTCTCCGCGGCTTGCTTGGCGAACTCTCGCAGAAATGCATCGAGCGCGATGGCGGGATCGAGGTCGCGTGTGAACGCATCGGCACTCGCCAAGAGACTCGAGAGTCGAGTCGTGACGATTGCTTCGAAGAGAGATTCCTTCGTGGGGAAGTGGCGGTAGAGCGTGCCGATTCCGACGCCGGCACGTTCGGCGACCAGGTCGATAGGGACCGTCACGCCTTCGAGGGCGAAGACCTGCTCAGCCGCCTCGAGGATCTTGTCGTGGTTTCGTTGGGCGTCAGCGCGCACGGTCAAACCTTCACTGTGGGGATAGTCCGCCAGAGACAATGAGATTCGTCGTCGTCACGGTGTCGAAGAAGTCCCATCACAACTTCAGTCATGAAAAC
>JABBNY010000002.1:0-4882 GCA_019352095.1 Acidobacteriota bacterium | reverse complement strand
CGCTCTTCCGATCTTCACGCCTTCGAGGGCGAAGACCTCTTCGGCGGCCAGGAGAATCTTGTCGTGGTTTCGTTGGGCGTCAGCGCGCACGGTCAAACCTTCACGGTGGAGATAGCGCGCCGGTGAGAACCAGATACGTCGCCGCGGTGACCAAGAAGCCCCATCACAACTTCAGTCATGAAAAACCTTCCCGGCGTGCCTTGACAAACGGAACCATCGTTACTATTATTTTCCATATCCGGAACGTTCGTTCCGAATACCTCTGAATCTGTAAAAGTTTAGCGGAAATTCCAGCCAATTTCAGAGGTGAAGACCATTTCCATAGAGGAGGAGAGTTCCGTGTCCACTGACCAACTCACCCACGTCACACCCCCCGAGAGCAACACTTTGGATCCGAAACGGTACTGGGCGCTCGCGGTGATCGCCATTGCCCAGTTGATGATCGTGCTTGATGCATCGGTTGTCATCGTGGCGCTGCCCTCGGCCCAGCACGCGCTGCACATCTCGGTCGCCAATCGTCAATGGGTGATGAGCGCCTACACGCTGGTCTTTGGCAGTTTCCTTCTGCTCGGGGGTCGTATCGCTGACTACCTCGGCCGACGACGGGTCTTCGTCGTTGGACTGTTGGGGTTCGGCGTCGCCTCCGCGCTGGCGGGTCTCGCACAGAACGCGGGCATGCTCTTTGGCGCGCGTGCGCTCCAGGGTGGCTTCGCCGCAGTGATGGCTCCCGCCGCGCTCTCACTGCTCACCGTGACCTTCACCGAGGCGCACGAACGTGCCCGCGCGTTTGGCGTGTACGGCGCCATCGCGGGAGGTGGCGCGGCAATCGGTCTGGTACTCGGTGGCGTGTTGACCGAGTACGCGTCGTGGCGCTGGACGCTACTGATCAATGCCCCGATCGCACTCGTCACGGCCTTCGCCGCGAGTCGCATCATCGACGAGAGTCGGGTTGAAACACGACACGGCTACGACCTCCCTGGTGCGCTGACCTCGACGGCCGGACTGTTCCTTCTGGTTTACGGCTTCACGATGGTGGCGTCGCACGGTTGGGGATCATCACTCACGATCTCGTTGCTCGCCGGCGCTGTGGTGTTGTTGAGTACCTTTGTCGCCATTGAGATGCGATCAACTCACCCGCTCCTGCCGCTCAAGGTGATACTCGAGAAGAACAGAGGCGGTTCGTTCCTCTCCTCGTTGTTCGTGGGATCGGCGCTGCTTGGGACGTTCTTGTTCTTGACCTACTTCCTCCAGGGAATCCTTGGTTACAGTGCGCTTCGAACTGGCTTCGCCTTCCTCCCCTTCTCGGGCGGGATCATCCTTGGAGCGACGCTCTCGAGCAGGTTCCTGCCTAGAACTGGACCGCGCAACCTCATGATCGCCGGGCTCAGCCTCGCTACCTTGGGGCTCCTCTGGTTCTCACGTCTCGGTGCCGACAGCACGTACGTGGCCCACGTCCTCGCGCCCGAGATCCTGGTCAGCGTCGGCATGGGACTGGCGTTCGTGCCCATGAACTCAACGGCGCTCTTCGGCGTCGAAGAGGACAACGCCGGGGTTGCGAGCGCGCTGGTCAACACCACCCAGCAAGTCGGAGGCGCGCTCGGCACGGCGTTCCTCAACACCGTTGCGGCCTCCTCGACAGCGGCGTTCCTGGTGTCACACGCGGCCACCGCATCCCTGGTGAGGTCTGCGACCGTGCACGGCTACACGACAGCGTTCGAGGTCAGTGCGCTTCTGATCGCGATGGCGGCACTCGTCGCGGGCGTGCTCGTGGGATCGCGCCGGCACCATCGAGCGGCGCAGGCTGCGCTCGAACAGTTCGCCTGAGCGTAGCGTCACGACCAACGCGACACCTCACAGCGCAACTCTGCAATCACACGCGAGATCCTTACAACGACTGCTCTCATCGCTCAAACATCGCGTGAGTGGCACCTCGACTTGGTGACAGTGTTCCTCGTGGTTAGGGTGACTGTAGAGGAATGGTTGGCATGGACGGCACGCTCACAGCATCGTCACTCGTGGACTGGGTGGGGGCGACGTGCGAAGCCAATCCC
Organism: Acidobacteriota bacterium; assembly: GCA_019352095.1. GTDB lineage: Bacteria > Actinomycetota > Acidimicrobiia > Acidimicrobiales > RAAP-2 > RAAP-2. The sequence continues at coordinate 2,831 of JABBNY010000002.1, read as the reverse complement.
GACGCGCTTGTTGTGAGTGGAGACGGTGGGGATCTGACATTCTCAGATCTGTGGCGGCGATCGATGCGTCTCGCGCAGGAACTGTGCACTCGTGGCGTTCGTGTCGAGGACCGCGTTGGCCTGTGGGCGGAACAGGGCGGCGAGATGATGGTCGGGGTCGTGGCGATACTGGCCGCCGGTGCCGCCTACGTACCGTTGGACCCTACGTACCCGATAGGTCGACTCGATTTCATGGCGAATGATGCGAAGCTCTCCCTCATCGTCGCGCCCGAAGAGCTCTGTACGGACGCTCAACAGTTGGGCGTGTCGGTCGTCTCTACGGCGGCTCGTGCGACGCACTTCGACTCGCCCGTGGTACCGATGGCGGTCGATGACACTGCAGCGGCGTACGTGATCTACACGTCTGGATCGACCGGGCGACCCAAGGGCGTCGTCATCGAGCGTCACTCCGTCTTCGATCTGCTCGTCTCGATGATCTCGGACCTCGACCTTGGACCTCGCGCTAGCTATATAAGTACGTCGTCGTCCAGCTTTGATGCGTTCGTGCCGAACGTCATGTTACCGCTCGTCACCGGCGGAACACTGGTAGCGATCGACCCGGCCACCGCGAAGGACCCCTACGCCCTCGCGAGCGCCGTCACCCGCTATCGTCCAAGCCTGCTGCAGACCTCGCCCACGATGTTGCGCATGCTCGTCGAGATCGGGTGGCCCGGTGACCGCGACCTGACGGTGTGGACCGGGGGAGAGCCGACGACGGCGTCGGTGATTCGCTACATCGCATCACGGGTGCGCACGTTCTGCAATTTCTACGGACCGACCGAGACCACGGTGCAGGTGACGATGGCTCGCTTGTCACCCGCCGACAGTGACGCACCGGTCGGGTGGCCCCGCGAGGGCGTGGGCTGCCACCTGCTCGATGAGACACGTCGAGCGGTGCTCGAGGGAGATGTTGGCGAGCTGTACATCACCGGCAACGCTCTCGCGCGCGGTTACCTCAACGCGCCAGAACTCACTCAGGCGAGCTTCGTGTCGATCGAGACCGGCGACGGTCACCTCGAGCGGGCGTATCGAACCGGTGACTTGGCCAGACTCAAACCCGACGGGTCCATGGTGGTCATCGGCAGGGTTGATGACCAGATAAAGTTGCGCGGGTACCGCATCGAGCTTCGAGAGATCGAGCAGCGACTCATGGAGCATCCCTCGGTGAGCGACGCAGTGGTCGTACTCGTGCAAGACGGCGACGAGTCGCATCTCGCCGCCTTCTACAAGGCTCGCGAGAGCGTGGCTCCCGAGGTGCTCCGTGACTTCGCGAAGGAGTTACTGCCGGCCTATATGGTCCCGACGTCCTTCATGGAGATTGAAGAGTTCCAATTGACACCGGGTGGCAAGGTCGACAAACGACATTTGGTCGACCTCGCCACCCTGAACGTCCCGGGCGCGGGCGCTCGCGCGTCGACGCCGAGTGTGCACGACAATGCGAGCGAGCTCGAAGCACGAGTGGTGGGGTGGTTCGCCAAGGTATTGAACCTTGAGCGCGACGCGCTGTCGCTCGACGACGACTTCTTCGATCTCGGTGGCACGTCACTGGCGAGTTTGCGTCTGTTCATGTTGATCCAGCAACGCGAAGCGCTCACGCTGCCACTCTCAACACTCGTTGATGCGCCGACCTCACGTCTGCTGGCGCGCGTCATCGCTGATCACCAACGTGGTGGTTCGCGTCCTTGGGTTACCGCAGAGCCACCCCGCCATGAATGGGAGCGGGCCCTGTGCGCGTTGTGGTCAGAGACCCTCGGGGGGCTCGAGGTGAGTCGCACGGACAACTTCTTCGAACTGGGCGCGAATACCCACGACGCCCAACGGATGATCGAACAGTTGAAGAGCACCTACGCAACCTCGATCACGCTCGACGAGCTTCGCGCGGCGCCGACCGTTGCCCAATTGGCCGTTCTCACATCAGGTCGCTCGACGCATTCGAACCTCGTTGCGTTGAATCGGACCGGTTCTCGAACACCGTTCTTCTGCATCGCTGGTTCGGGCGGATTGGCGCTCAACTTCCTTCCCCTCGCGAGACTCCTCGGGCCGGACCAGCCGTTCTTCGGTCTACAAGCCCAGGGTATTGAATCGCGGGCGCTACCGGATTTCACCTTGGACGGAGCGGCACTTCGACACGTGAAGGCAATTCGCTCGGTGCAGCCACACGGCCCCTATCTCATCGGCGGGCACTCACTTGGCGGCGTGTTGGCCCTCAAAGTAGCCCAGCGCTTCGAGGCGCTGAGCGAAGAGGTGGCCCTGCTCGCGATCATGGATACGGTCCTTTCCAAGCGCATGTCTGGGGTGAGCGTCAATGAGACGAAGAGCGTATTCACCAGGACTCGACAGTGGCGCCTCTTTCACGACCGCACGAAACCCTCGATCATCATGCGTCTGCCGCTCACCGGACTAGTCCCCCAAGCGGGGTTGGCGCAGTTCGAACTGTTCGGATTGCACGACACCATTGAAGCGCGCTTCGCGAGGCGATTGTCGAGGTGGTCGGGTCCGATGGTGATCTTCGCGTCAGATGACGGCGCGAAGGAGAACATCGAGCTCGGCTGGAGCAACGTGCTCACGGGTCCGTGGTCGAAGGTGCTGGTGCCGGGCGATCATCTCAGCATGATGCAGCGACCCAACGTCACGGTGTTGGCTCAGTTCCTCGGAGATCGGATCGCGAGCGTGTCGAAGGGCGTGAGAGAAGAACCGTGACCCAAAGGGGCTCTTCGTGTGCGGGTCCCTGGCGAGGGCGCCACATGACGGGTGTCGGAAATGAGTTGCGCGATTGTCAACGTCGAGTGACG
>JABBNY010000085.1:3491-11023 GCA_019352095.1 Acidobacteriota bacterium | reverse complement strand
CACGGCGAACGTCACGGCCCACGAACTCTTACACCACTAGTTGGGACTTAACCAGGTCCACTGATCGTTGTCAAAAGTACAACGTTGTCCCCAATCAATTGAATGTTGTCGCCTCCGATCGCCTAGAAGATCAATACGCCTCGTTCGAACCGCGCGGCCGCTAAACGAGCGGGGGCGCAAGGAGCGTCGACAGGACGAGGGCAGGCCCTTACAACGTTTCGCGAGGTCAAGCCAGCGATGTGATGTCCGATCGATTGGGTGCTTTCGGGTGCTTATTCGAACCCGCTTCGGAGATCTGACAAGTCCAAACTCATGACCTAGAGTGCGGTGACGCCCAGTGCTCTGGTCTCCAGCCGTAGAAAGTTTCGGATTTGACGATAATTTCAGGAAAGTGAGGAAGCAATGGGTCGAGGCTTCTTCAGTTCAATCTTTTCATTCGTCTATCTCGTTGTGGGCGCAATAGTTGCAAACTCCCACAAGTACTTTGCGCACGTCGGCAATCTCAAGTCCGTTGTTTCAGCCGTACTTGCGGTCATCTTGTGGCCGCTACTCCTTCTTGGCGTCAATCTTCACATCCGATGAAGCGGTTCGGTGCTCCTGGAAACAGAGTGGTGCCCTTGGACTGGCCGGGCGCCCTTCAACAGTTACTCGGTGCTTAAGGATGAGGTATTCAACCTGTACCACCAGAGTCCAAAGGCCCTAGTAACGAGTAAGCGGCATCTCTAGGGTGGAGATTAGGGGAAGTTGATTTTCGATTTTTTCCTACCTGGTAAACAATCAGGTTCACGAGGAAGAGGTGCGATATGGGTCTTGCCGGAATGGTGCTAAGTGCAATCGCAGCGGCCGCAGGGGCCATTATGTACTGGGCCGTGACGTATCAAGGTCACGGCTTTCGTCTTTCGACTGTGGGGCTTATTCTTATGATTGCTGGAGCTGCTGGATTCGTCGTTTCGTCGATTGTATTTGGTGTGTCTCGACGGGAGGTGGGCACCGGTAGGCATTCGATGAGTCGCGAGACGACTGACTCGGAAGGGCGTTCCACTTCGGTGCACGAGGAGCAGAAGTAAGAAATTCGCTGCGCGTTGAGCTCACGCGGTCAACGATTCCGGTTCGCCAGCGAAAGGGCGTTGCTTCGGGCGCAGGCGAAGTTGGCGGACTGTTTTCGATCATCACAACCAAGAAGGATGGTTCATCATGGCAGGAAAGATTGAGAAGTCGAAGGGCAAGGTCAAAGAAGCGGTCGGCAGCCTCACGGGCAACAAGGAGTTGGAGTCCGAGGGCAAGATTGACCGTCGTGCTGGCGAGGCGAAGGAGAAGGTTGGCCGTGTGAAGAGCAAGGTCGAAGAGGTAGCCGAAAAGTCAGAACGCAAGGCCACAAAGGCGATTGACAATGCCAAGGACGCCGCGCGTCGCAAGTAGTTCTGAATTTCCGCGCTCGACTGTTTGTGTCTTGAGGCAGTGAAGTGGCGCCACTCAGCACTATGAAGAATAGCTACTAGCAGTGGAAGCGTTGTGTCTATTCTCTTTGCTTCTGCTCCTCATTGGGTTCGTCATGGGGATCGAACTTGTGTGGACAATCGGAATGATGTTGCTCGTTGTTGGCGTGATGCTTTGGCTTCTCGGAGCGATGGGTCACGATGCTGGAGGTCGACGGCACTACTTCTGACCATGAACGCGGGCGCAGGCTCAGCTGGAATCTTTAGAATCGGTGATAGCGGGGTGCACCAAGCGCCAGGTAGTTGAAGGACTCGTACCCCACTATGACGCTTCAGCCAAGTAAGTCGCGAGCAAGGTTGGAATGCGGATCTCAGTAGCGCTTAAGCACCGAGACATCATTGAGCGTGCTGAACTTGCGAAAGTAGTCGAGGAGACGCACCCGGAAGTTCGGTACGTCTCCTTTTGAATCACTATTTGGTCGTCCCGGCCAGCATTGTGTTACCTCGTTCCTCCGAGTTCCGATCCAGTGGCATGATTAAGGGTCTTTTGGCCCGTGACTACAAATTCATTGATCTATAGCGTTCGAAGTAGTTAGAGAGGTGGGTCCACATGTACATCGGAGTGGGAACAGTTGTCGTTATCTTGGTGATCGTTGTCATTATTTGGTTCGTTCGGCGAGGCTGAACTTCTTGAGTGGGGCTGGCAGACTCAGTCCGGCATCAGGGAGTCTCACCTCTCCCGATTGGCGCTTCGCCAGCTCCGTTTGCCGGGCCCGGCGCGGAGGCTGTGACCTTCCGACGGATAGTGACTTTGACCCCTGGTAACACTCGTCAGGATTCGTGCGGGCGGTTCTTGTTGTGTCCCTCAAGGTCCACTAATTGGAACGCGAGATTGCACCGGTTAAAAAACATTTGTTGCCAGTTGCCCGCCGATCAACGTTTCAGCCATCTTCCAGCCCTCTCGTGGAGTTTTCTTGGTTCGTCGGCGATAGGTCACATTGGGGTTTCTAGCCCTGGGTTGCTAAGCCACCGCGAGCGACGAGGAGTACTGAGTGCTCAGGTCCGGTTATCCGGCAAATGTGGCGAAGGTCCAATGATTACCGTCGGGGTCTTCCACGGTGAAGTCACGCGATGGATAGTCGGTGTGATCCACGATCGGATTGACCACCGTCGCGTGGATCAAGAGCGCTCGCTGCAACACTGCGTCGGGATTAGTGGTGACGACATGGAGCGAGTTGACCCCCGGCCGACACGGGGTGCGACGTTCGTCAGTACTAGAGAGGAGTACACGACCACCCTCTGGCCAATCCAATTGGCAGTGGTGGATTGAGTTACTCCGCTCTCCCTGAATCATCAGATCCTCGCTGAATCCGAGGGCCAGCAACCATTCACGCAACGCCGGCGCGTCGTTGCTGACGACGCTGGCCCAGATGCTCGGCTGGCGAACCCCGCTGTTTCGTACGGTCATGACAACCAAGAATCCTAACTCTAGCCCCAATCATTCATGGCAGGCCCGCAGCTCGTCTCTTGAGACCACGTCGGGGTGGTTAAGCGCGTTCGACGACGATGAGTTCACTGACGAAGGGCTGACGTCGTCCTCGGTGCAGTTTTCGACCATGCAAAATGACTCGAGAGGTCCATTGAAGCGGCGCTGACCCCGCGTGAGCAACGCTCAAAAGATCGTGGATTGAGTCAGGTGAGTAAGACGATTCGTTGATAGGCGTTCAGCAGTTGTCGTGCCGTGGGCCAGCCGCCGAGGAGACGAACGACCACGCGTCGTGCACCACGAACGATGCGTCCCGGCGCGTGAAAGATCTCCGAGCGCAGGGCCTTGACGCGCGCGTCTTTCCACGAGCCATCGAGACACAACAGTTGGAACCACCGCACGAGGTCGCCGGCCATCGCGACGGTCATGAGCCAGTTGGCGTTGGCTTCAAAGTTCGTGAAGGGAAAACGGGTGAGCCCGGACTCCTTCAGTCGTTGGATGTGGTCCTCGACGTGGGCGTGGGCTCGCATGGTGAGGTCGAGATCCACCGGGTCGCCGTCGTAGTCGGTGTAGAAGCCCCAGTAGCGAAACTCGTCACTGGGAAAGAGACTGCGTTGGGCACCGGGGTGCAAGGGTTCTCGTCGGACAATGCAGCGCGTGCCGCTGGGCATCTTTCGCAGGTTCAGGTAGTCGGTTACTTCGCAGACCGCAGCGTCGTGGCGCAACTCGCCGCCTTGGGTGCGCGAGGGTTGCCAGAGGTCCTCGCACTGAGAGACCGTGTAAATGGCGCTCTGCAACTGGGCGTTCGAGCGTGCGGTGACTGAGAAGTTGACGTGGCGGACCCGACACGCCGCGAGGAATCCTTGGGCGCAACCCGCGTTATCGGCGCGCGCAATCACCCCACGAGACAGCGTTGACTCGTCGTCGACGCCGTGACCGGCGCGAATGACTTCGGGTAGTTGAGCGAGGGTCATCTGCACGAGCACTTTGCCCCGGTCGTGACGTGGCGCACGTTGGCTCGCGGGTTCAATGCGTGGCGTGAGCGCAGATCCGAGGCCTAATGCATCGGCCAAACTACCCAGCGCGTGCAGTCCAATGTGCGCCACCACACCCTTTCCGCCGGGTTCCACACTGACGCGATTTGTCGAAGTACTGTTCATCTGAGAAGTGCCCTTCGTGGTTGGTGTCCTGGTTGTTCTGCAACTCCAGATTCCCTTGCACGGAGGGCATTTTCGCGTATTGCGAGGGATCAGTTCAGACGAACTGGTGAATGATCGGGGCTAGTCAATTAGCGAGAACCGATCAAGGAAATCGACAGACACTGAACGCGGACTGACGACACGGCAACTCCCCATTTCTTCAATCCGTCCTGCACACCACGAGCGTGTAATTGTGATCACTTTATCGACGTGCGGGGTCTCAAAAGTCCGACATCGTGTCGGTCCTACCTGGCGTAGAACCGAGCAAGCGTGCAGCGATGCGGGGCCAGATGTGAGCGAGCTGTATCGCGCACATCGTTCACCTATCACGGGTGGCACTTCACACTCATTGAGGCGAAGACGCGCGCAGATTCCGACTTTGGGTGATTTTCGAGCTTCAGCGCAATATTGAGTGATACGACTGTAGGTGGTAGTCCCGCGAAGTGGAGGTTCAATGATTCTCGATCGTTTTCGCCTCGATGGCAAGGTGGCGATCATTACAGGCGCTGGCCGAGGTATAGGTGCGGCGAGCGCACTTGCGCTTGCTGAGTGTGGGGCCGACGTCGTCATCGCCTCTCGGACCCAAAGCGATCTCGATACGGTCAGTGATCGAGTGATCACAACGGGGCGACGGGCGTTCGCCGTCGCTGCGGACCTCAATGACCTCAGCGCCGTTCGCTCGCTTGCCGAAGTCGCTCGTGAGCAGTTCGGCCGAGTCGATATTGTCATCAACAACGTCGGGGGTGCGATTCCTCTGCCGTTCTTTGATACGACACCGGAGTACCTCAAAGAGGCTTTTCACTTCAACGTCGCTACGGCGCACGCCCTCAACCTCGCTTCGGTACCTATGATGCTCGAAAACGGCGGCGGTGCAATCGTCAACATTTCGTCGGTGATGGGTCGCCTCGCCGGTCGAGGCTACGCCGCTTACGGTGCGTCAAAAGCTGCGCTGTCGCATTACACCGAGCTCATCGCCAAGGATCTGGCCCCGCGCATTCGCGTGAACGCTATCGCCGCGGGTTCGACAGCGACATCGGCTCTCGAGATCGTCACCTCTACTCCTGAGCTCAGGTCGATGATGGAAGACCTCACTCCTCTTCATCGCATCGCCGATTCCGAAGAAATCGCCGCTGGCGTTGTGTTCCTCGCGTCGGACGCCGGCGCCTTTATCACCGGCAAGATTCTCGAAATTGACGGTGGCACCGACGTCCCGAGTCTTGATTTCGGATTACCCGATCTGTAAGTCGCCACCTGTTGGTGATGATGGCGGTGGCGCGAGTCATGAGTTGGCTGTGGTGATGGGGCTTTTTCGCATTGAAGAAACACACGATCTGAATACCCTGTTAGTACGCATGCGGTGCCATGGGACCGTGGCGTTGAGCGTGGGAGAGGCTGATGAGCCGATGGCGAGTGACGTCGTTCTATTTCATGTGTCGTTACCTCGGCATCATGAAATACTGTCACCATGGATAATCTTCGCTACTCAGACTCTATCTTGATCTCACGCACGGCCAATGAGTTGTACGACATGATCTCCGACGTGACACGGATGGGTGAATGGAGTCCGGTGTGCAAGGAGTGCTGGTGGGACGAGGGCGAGACACCTGGCGAGGGCGCCTGGTTCACAGGGAGAAATGAGACACCAGAGCGCACGTGGGAGACCCGTTCACAAGTTGTCGCAGCCGAGCGTGGTCATGAGTTCTCTTTCGTCGTGGGTGGCACGTGGACGCGTTGGGGGTACACGTTCACCGCGAGCGACGAAGGCACGTTGGTGACCGAGTCCTGGGAGTTTCTGCAGGGTGGTATCGAGAGGTTTGAAGAGCGCTTCGGTGACGATGCGCCTGCCCAGATAGCTGATCGCTTGGAGAGCGCACGAGAGGGAATCCCCGAGACACTGGCAGCGTTGAAGCGCGTTGCTGAGTCTGAGTGAACTTGTCGTTTCGTCGAGACTGCGCGCCACCCAGTCGCGTTCTGGTGTGAACATTCGGCGCCGCCCGAGTAAACCGCTCCTCGTCGTTGGTCGCGACTCGATGTCTTTGCTTGCCACCTCGCACAACGATACGATGCACGTGCGAGCGTGATGGCGTGTTGATGAGAGGATTGTGTCGTGACGGTTCACCCCAGTAGCACGGTCGTTGTCGCATGTTCGAGAGGGCGCGTCTCGACTCCGAGGTCGCCAGACCGGGTAACGCGGGTGTCGTTGCACTCGCCTGGCGTTGAACGCGGCGTGGTGTCGTCATGAGAATTCTGGTCACGGGCGCCGCCGGCTTCATCGGTGCAACGACGGCCGAGCTCATGTTGTCAAGAGGTCATGAAGTCATTGCGCTAGATAATCTGATCGCCGGTCGCAGGGAGAACGTACCGAGCGAAGCGACCTTCATTGAAGGTGACTGCGGTGACATGGCGCTCGTTTCATCGCTGGGCAGTTTTGACGCCTGCGTTCATTTCGCGGGACTTATTGAACCGCGTGTCTCAATGGAGACGCCCGAGAGATTTTTTGAAAACAACGTCGCGTCGAGTCTTCGACTCTTGGACGCTCTTATTCAGTCCGGCGTGGAGCGATTCGTCTTCTCATCGTCGTGTGCGGTCTACGGCAATCAGAGCGAGATGCCTATCGACGAAGATCGACCGATTGATCCCTTGAGCCCATACGGCCAGTCGAAGCGAATGGTCGAAGAAGCAATGGGGTGGTTGTCACGACTGGGGCGGATGCGTACCGCGTCGCTTCGATACTTCAACGCCGCTGGGGGCACGCTGGCTCACCCAGAGCGTCACGTCCCCGAGACGCACCTTATCCCGCTTGCACTCGAGGTCGCTGCGCGTCAGCTCGATCACCTCGAGATATATGGCACCGATTACCCGACACCTGACGGGACATGCGTTCGTGACTACATTCACGTGAGCGATCTGGCTGAAGCCCATCTTTCGGCCATCGAGGCGCTGGCTGAGCATCGTGAACTCACCCTTAACCTCGGGAGCGCTTCTGGTTCTTCGAATCGACAGGTGGTCGAGACCGTTCAGCGCATCACGGGCAAGGACCTGAACGTTCGCTACGTCGCTCGCCGATCCGGCGATCCCGCGGCCGCAATTGCGAGTAACGATCGGGCGCGAAAAGTCCTGAATTGGCGTCCTGAACACTCCGAACTGGAGACGATCGTGGCGGACGCGTGGGCAGCGCGATCGGTTTGGGCGGGTCATCGCGCGTAAAGATACGTCTTATCGCGACGGATCTCGGGTGTGTACGGTGCCGCTGGGGAGCGCGAGTCCGACGTGCACCCTGTCAATTCCTTGTTAATTCCTTCACGAATGCCCTGACCAGTGTTTTTGAAACGAGCATTGGCGCGGTCGAGTTGAGCGACGACGATAACGTTTTCAGATGGCCAAGGACGTTGACGTGGCGCCACTCGTAGT
>JABBNY010000085.1:0-3481 GCA_019352095.1 Acidobacteriota bacterium | reverse complement strand
GCGCCGCCGGCGACTCGGGTTGTGTCGGAGGGGAAATGAGACAACAAGTGCGCGCAGCAGTGCGACGCCGGTCTTTCATCGTCACCGTGCTCGTCGTGGCGGTGATGATGCTGAGCCTGACGGGTGGACCACGAGTTAGTCCCGCACCGACGGCTCGAGCGCACGTCTCGTCTCGCGCGAAGAGTTCAGGTACGTCTTACACCATCGTTGCAGGGGGTCTCAGCACGCAAAGTAACTCACGGGCCGCTGTCAGCCTCGTGAGCAATGTCGTATCGGGTTCACTTGGGGTGACCAAGCAGGGCACTCGCAACCCTGCCCTGCGCCTAAAGCGCCTCGCACGCTACCCAATTGGCATACTCGACGCAGCTCAGCCATCGGGTAGAGCGCCGCCTGCGAGTAATGCAATGGCGGGATTTCGATTGATCTATGAAAATGGATTCACGGGATCAACGCTCCCGGCGGGGTGGGTGCCGTACAGCGGAGTACCGGGTGGCGATGCGGGCGGCCAATTCGCGCCGTCGCACGTCGTTGTCAGCAATGGACTGCTGCAACTGAACACCTGGCAAGACCCGTCCTTCAACAACGAGTGGGTCACGGGTGGACTCTGCCAGTGCGGTGTCGCGCATACTTACGGTGCGTACTTCGTTCGTTCGCGCATCACTGGCGCAGGCCCGACCGCCGTGGAATTGTTGTGGCCGGTTGCACGAGTCTGGCCGCCGGAGATTGATTTCAGTGAGACAGGGGGCACCACGTGGGCCAGTTCGGCAACGTTGCATTTCAATTCTGCAAATCAATTCGTGCAGCGAAAATTGTCAATTGACATGACCCAATGGCATACGTGGGGCGTCATCTGGACACCGACGTCGGTTGTCTACACCGTGGACGGTAGAACCTGGGGCGTTGTCAACACCACTACCGAGATTCCGCGTCAACCGATGACCCTTGACTTACAACAGCAGACCTGGTGTGCATCAGGATGGGCCTGTCCAACACAACCGCAATCGCTGCAGGTTGACTGGGTCGCTGAGTACGCCCCCTCGTAATGAGATTTACCCTCGCGCTCCTGGTCGAGGAGTAAATGCGAGTGATGAGACTCATGATGGGGATTTCTGCGCTGTGACACGAACTGCCCAGTCACAGAATGGGCCAATCGACCTTGGCGAACGAGTTGACAATGCAGGCGTTAACTGTAAATCTCTTGATTAGCAGGGACAATGAGGAGAGTTGGCGAACACATGTCTGATCGCTGGCGAGGGTCCAATCGAATGAATGGTCCGGCTCAGAGTGGTTCAGGTCGTGGCGAACCCACCGTCTCTGTGATTATCCCTACGCTGAACGAATCGGGGAATCTCCCGTACGTACTTAATACGATTCCGAGTTGGGTCGATGAGGTGATCATCGTCGATGGTCGATCGAGTGATGACACCGAGCGAGTCGCGCGAGCCTTGCGGGCTGATGTACGGATCATTGAGCAGAGGCGACCAGGAAAAGGGGCGGCGCTCCAGGCGGGTTTTGCTGCCGCTACCGGGAAGATACTGATTGCACTTGATGCAGACGGTTCTATGGACGGCGGGGCGATTGGGGCTTTTCGAGATGCGCTGATGTCAGGCGCGGACTACGTGAAGGGCTGTCGATTCTGCCCGGGCGGTGGATCCAATGACATCACTTGGCTACGGCGCATGGGCGACCGAGGGATCTGCTGGCTGATCCATTTGCTCTTTGGCGCGAAATATGTTGACGCGACGTACGGCTACATAGGTTTCTGGGCGGACCAGATGGATGCCGTTGGTATTGATACCGATGGATTCGGGGTCGAGACGCTGATAGGAATACGTGCCTATCGTGCGGGGCTTCGAACCGCCGAGGTGCCGTGTTTCGAGGCGAAGCGGATCTATGGGAAGAGCAATCTCAGCGCAATCCGTGACGGCCTACGCATCATCCGCGTCATTCTCGAAGAGCGGCTCCATCGACATCGAGTCGGGCCACGCCACGAAACGGTTTCCGAAGTCAACACGCTCGGCGAGCGTCGAGGTAGCGCTCTAGTGGCCGGTCCTGGATCATCACTCACGCTGCCCGGGATCATCGTGTCCGAGGTCGCCCGAGCTCTTTCTGGAGCTACGCCCGTTATTCGAATCGAGGTGGATGCGGATCCGGATTATGCCGAAGGTCTGACGCGCTCACCTTCTCTGAGCGCCGCCTTTGTCGAGCCGCATAGCGATATGTTGACGACGCGTCGGGCGCCGATGAACACACGTCTGCGAAAGCAGGCGTTTGATGACTGGCTGGGCCCCGACATCCGTGTTGCCTTCGCCTACGCGTGGCCAAGTCTTGACAACACCTGGATCCGTGACTTCATCCACAGTGCGAAGGCGGCTCGCGTACCGTGCGCGGTAGCGATTGCGGGTCTGTCGAAGTCTGAAAACGCGACGATCGTCGAAGTGGCGGGCATTGTCTCAAAGGCCGACTTGGTGCTGGTCGGTGATTCTCTGGAAGCCAGCCAGTATTCGGCCGCTTTCGCCGCTTCGGGTCCAGTGGTCGAGGTACATCGTTCATTGTCCTTGAAGGGACGAGCAGATCAACACAGCACGCATCGGGTCACCGCATTCTTGCCCAAGGACAGCACAGAAACACTCTCGACCTTGCTCGCTGCTTTTGACGCCATTCCGCATTCCTGGATTGGGCAATACGAATTGCAGATAGCTATGCGCTTTACGAGTCAAGTGGTGCCCGAGATGATTGCGGGAAGTTTTCACGGTGCACATGTGCGTTTGCTCGACGAGAGGATCTCCGATGAGGAAATGAGACGTATGTGCGAGGCATCGTCGGCGCTCATCATCGCGGATCCGTTGGTCAACTCGCGCGTCTTCCAGATTGCCGTCGAGTGCGGTATCGCCACAATCGTGTTGTCCCCTTCCGATTTACCTGACGTTGGAGTTGGGTACGTCGGAGGGCTGCTCGCGGACATCAACTTTCCCGCGGCCATCGACGTCGCGCTCGCCCACGCGCTACGACTGGCGGAGCTTCGCTTTCCCAGTCCTGACGCTTGGGCGGAGTTGGCCCAGCGGCTCAACGTGACGCCGCTCGTTGACGAACACGTGATTGACACGTCGACGCCAGTGGAGTGAATCAGATGAATGTTTCGGTCATTGTCTGTGCGTACTCGATGGAGCGCTGGGAGGATTTGGTAGCCGCCATTCGAAGCTGTCACCAACAGACGCGTGCACCACAGGAGGTGATCCTGGTCATTGATTACAACGAAGAATTGCGTGCGCGTGCCGTGGTCGAGTTCACCGACACGATCGTGACGATGAATAGTTCGGTGAAGGGACTTTCCGGGGCCAGAAATACGGGTGTGGCCATCGCGCGAAGTGAGATTGTCGTGTTCCTCGATGACGATGCCTACGCCGAACCGCGGTGGTTAGAAAATCTCGTGCGTCCATTCGAGGATCAACACGTCGCTGGCGTAGGTGGTTGGATCATC
>JABBNY010000084.1:7403-11249 GCA_019352095.1 Acidobacteriota bacterium | reverse complement strand
GCCGTGACGAGCCCGTAGACGATGGCGGACCAACGGTGGTCGAAAAGGTCGGCGAACATGAGTTGGGTGCCGTCCGCCTTTTCCTTGACACCGCGCCCCCGCAGCGCCGACCACAGAATGAAGGGCACGACTTTGTGCGCGTGGCCGACCAGAGCCACCAATAGCCATCCACTGATTGCCACGATCGATGCCGCCACCAGGGCTATGCCCACTTGGTGGTGATGGCCGAGTGTCAATTGCGCCGCGATGGCGAGGCCGACGCCAACGACCAACCAGGCCGCTGCGGTGACCACGAAGAGCAAATGCAGATCAGCCTTACGTCGGCGGTGACGAATGTGCAGCATCAACGAGAAGAGGTGCGCACCGAGACCAATGGACACCATTGCCGCCCCGCACCACGCGAGCCACACCACTCCAAAAAGCAGCCCCGGCGAGAGCAGGAGCACTCCGCAGGGGATCGCCCACACCGCGAGCCACGACGACCGGTGGCGACCCGGAACGTGGGCGAGCAGGAACATCGGCCAGAGTTTCTCGGCCACACTGACGTAGGTGAGCCCGAGCCAGGCGAACAGTCCGACGACCGCGTGGGCCAGCACCACGTGACCGTTCAGATCAAACCAGTTCCCCTGGCGATCGATGACGTAGACAATCCCGTAGCACGCGGTCACCACAAATCCGCCGACGGCGAAGCGTAGTCCCGTCACCGGTGCCCCCTTGCCCCGCACCGACAAGGCCGAAAAGATGTTCACCACCAGCAGCGCGACGGCCAGGCCGGCGAACATCCCTCCGGCCTGAACGACGGACTCCTGCTTGGTGGCAAAACCCAAAGGGAGCAACCACGCTCCGGCCAGCCAGCTCAGAAACGTCGCGCGCGAAAGTCGCACCGAACGCAAGGGCCGTTGGGTGATCACCGGGGTGAACTGGTGGACGGCGCCGAGTACCCCCATCGAAAGAGTCGCCAGCATGACCAGGTGCGCGGCCGCGACCACCCGATCGTCGGTCGGATCGACAATGGCGACCGAGCGAAACCAGATCAACGCGACTCCGCACCCGACCAAGCCGAGCGACGCAGCAGCGAGAAAGCTCAACGGTACCGATGGAGGGGGGACCGCGCTCGGCAGTCCGGGCGGACGGCCCTGCCACCCGCCCGCATTCGGCGACGGTGCGGTCTCAGAGGCCACGGTGCTCTCCACCCGCGACGTGACGACGCGGCGCGGGGGCGGCATCGGTGACGTCACCGTTGTGGATCTTCTCGCCGGGCACGTAAGTATCCTTCGTTCGGTGATTGGCCCAAGGGCGGTTCATGCTATAACTCTAGTTCAGAGTAGAATAACCATGTCGGTCGATACATAACCGAAAGAGGAGGTTCCGCATGGCAACCATTGATGCGCGTCCGATCATCGCCGCGGGTGATGAGCCCTTCGACCTAATCATGGCTGCGGTTGGGGCCCTCGACCCCGACGAGGAGCTCGTAGTCCTGGCACCGTTCGAGCCGGTGCCGCTCGAAGGCGTCCTTGGCGCACAGGGATTCTCGTACGAGGCGGTCGAACTCGGTGGCGGGGACTGGCAAGTCACATTTCGGAGGCCGTCATGACCTCCGGTGACGAGACGCGCGATCCGGATTCGATAGTTCCCGTCCATGCAGCGATTCCGGCGGGCGACGTGATTGGTGCGGCCTGGCGCGCGCTGGAGACGGTCTATGACCCCGAGCTCTACCTCGACGTGGTGTCCCTGGGTCTCGTCTATGACGTTCGTGAGGAGGACGGGAGCATCGTGGTCGAAATGACTCTCACTACGCCCGGTTGCCCGGCGTCAGAGAGTCTCAGCGAAATGACTCGGGCCGCAATCGTCCAGGTCGTGGGCGGTTCGACTCCCGTTGACGTGCGTCTCGTGTGGGACCCGCCCTGGAGCCCGGCGATGATCGACGCCGAGGCGGCGGCGGCGCTCGGGTTTCGGGTTCAGTGATGACGGGTTTGTTGCGCCGACTCCCCGGAGAGAGTCCCTCGTCGTGGCCCCTCGCCCGACTCCCATTCCGAGTTGACTGAGCCCAGCTGATGACCAGACACGCCGTCGACATCATCCGCGTCTACGGTGACTCGGGGCGCCGAGGTGACGACTATCGGGTTCTCGTGGATCGGTTATGGCCGCGTGGCCAGACGAAGACTGCGGTGGATTTCGACGAATGGGCCAAGGACGCTGCGCCCAGTACCGAGTTGCGATGGTGGTACGGGCATGACCCCGAGCACTTCACCGAGTTCGCCCGTCGCTACCGAGCCGAACTCGTGCTCGAGCCGGGAGCGGAGGTCTTACGGAGGCTCCGCGAAGTGCGCAAGGAACGACGACTGGTGCTCTTGACGGCCACTCACGACATTGAACATTCCTCCGCCACGGTGCTGCGCGAAGTGATCAAGGGCGCCAATGACGCGTAGCCCATCAAAATCAGGCGGAGCTCCGGTTCGAATCATGCCGGGCAGTGACCCAGTCCGGACCGACCACTGCAACATCGCCATACCAAGGGAGACCAGATGAGAACCGCTGTTCACGGAATGCCGCGCATCGGACCCAACCGCGCCCTCAAGTGGGCGCTCGAAGGCTACTGGGCCGGTACAGTGAGCGACGCGCAACTCGACGAGGTCGCGTCGTCGATTCGCCGGCGTAACTGGATGGTCATGGCTGCCGCCAAGGTCGACTTTGTACCCTCGAACGACTTCTCCCTGTACGACCACGTGCTCGATGCCGCGGTCATGGTCGGTGCCATCGCGCCGCGATTCGCCAGCGCCAGTGGAATAATTGACCGGGCACATTACTTCGCAATGGCCCGTGGGGGCGAAGTCGGCGGCAAGACCGTCGCCCCCCTCGACCTAACGAAGTGGTTCGACACCAACTATCACCATTTGGTGCCCGAATTTGGTTCCGACGCAACGTTCGTCGCCGATGTCACCAAGGCAAGTAGCGAGTTCGCCGAAGCCACCACGCTCGGCGTCCTCACCACCCCCGTCCTCCTTGGTCCGATGACCCTATTGCTGCGCAGTGCCTCCCCGCACGAAGGCGTTGACGTGTTGGAGCTACTGGATCCACTGGTCGACGCGTACCTTGAGGTCTTGTCCCAACTCGAGCGCGGTGGCGCCGCCTGGGTGCGTCTTGACGAGCCGGCTCTGGTCGAGGAGCGCAGTCCTGAAGAACTCGATGCACTGCGTCGGGTCTACCGGTGTCTCGGCGAGCACGACGATCGACCGAAGATCGCGCTCTCGACGTACTTCGGTCATCTGGGGCCGGCGATGGATGTGGTGCGGGATCTGCCGGTCGAAGCGGTGGGTCTCGACTTCTGTCGGGGCCGCGAGAATTTTGACCTGCTCCGGTCCGTAGGCGGCCTCGGAGACAAAGTTCTCTTTGCGGGACTAGTGGACGGTCGCAATGTCTGGTCCAACGATCTGCACGCCAGTCTCGACCTGCTCGATGAACTCTCCGAACTCGCCACCGAGATCGTCGTCTCCACGTCGTGCTCGCTGCTACACGTGCCGTTGGGTCGTGCCGACGATGAGAACCTCGACCAAGAAGTCCGTCCCTGGCTCGCGTTCGCCGACGACAAACTGAGCGAGTTGGTGTTGCTGGCCCGCGGAGCGAGCAACGGTCGTGGATCGATCAGCGAGGCGCTCGACGCCAGTCGGGCACGTTTGGTGACCCGACGCAACTCAGCACGCGTCACCGATCACGTGATCCGTCAGCGGGTCGCGTCGTTTGCCAGAGTTGATCCTCGCCGGGTGGGGGCCGCCGAACGCTTCGCGACCCAGCGCGATGAATTGAGGCTCCCGGTCCTGCCGACCACCACGATCGGTTCGTTTCCCC
>JABBNY010000084.1:0-7393 GCA_019352095.1 Acidobacteriota bacterium | reverse complement strand
CGTGGCGCGCCGGGAACCTCGATGACGCGGACTACGACGCCGTGATGCGCGCGGAGATCGATCACGTGCTCAATGTCCAAGAGGAAATAGGACTCGACGTCCTGGTGCACGGAGAGCCCGAGCGCAACGACATGGTTCGCTACTTCGCTGAACAACTCCGTGGGTTCGCGTTTGCCGACGAGGGATGGGTGCAGTCCTACGGATCGCGGTGCGTGCGACCCCCGATCCTCTTCGGCGACGTGGCGCGCCCCGGCCCAATGACCCTCAAATGGACACAGTACGCCCAGTCGCGGACGTCCAAACCGGTCAAGGGCATGCTGACCGGACCGATCACCATGCTGCGGTGGTCGTTCGTTCGAGATGACCAGCCCGAGCGCGATACCGCTGACCAATTGGCGCTGGCCATCCGCGACGAGCTGATGGATCTCCAGGCGGCCGGAGTCGCCATTATCCAGGTCGACGAGCCCGCCTTGCGCGAGGGCCTGCCTCTTCGTTCCAATGAACGTCCGCAGTATCTGACGTGGGCGACCCGCGCCTTCCGACTGGTCACCTCCGCAGCGACCGGCGCCACGCAGGTACACACGCATATGTGTTACGCGGAACTGGGCGATATTGTTCGCGCGCTGGACGAATTGGAGGTGGACGTCCTGTCCTTCGAGGCGGCGCGATCGGACATGGCTTCGCTCGACGAGCTGCACGACGCCTCGTATCAGGGCGGCGTGGGGCCGGGCGTCTACGACGTGCACTCGCCTTGGGTCCCCGAGGTCCCCGCGATCGAGGGGCTCCTTCGCCGGGCTCTCGAGAGTCTCGGACCCGACCGGTTGTGGGTGAATCCCGATTGTGGCCTCAAGACCCGCCGCTACGAGCAGGCCCTCCCGGCGCTCGACCACCTGGTGACGGCAGCGAGTCGTCTGCGAACCGAGTTGGGCAATGGGGCAACGGCGCTGGGTGCCGGCGGCGCCGGTGCAGACGGCGCTAGTACCGAAACGCCATCCGGCCCGTAATCCATGAGTTCGAATGAACTCTCTCAACGGTGGCTCGCACCGGACCCGGGCGGCGTGTGGCTGGTGGCCGACGGTCGTCGGGGTTCGCGCCGAATGTCGCGCCGCCACGGCGTTGCTCTTAGAACTATCAGAACCAGCGGACTTCGTAGCCGGGCAGTACTTCCTCGTACGAGTGCGAGTCGGTGCCGTCATCATCATCGTGGCCACTGTCGTCGACGATCGAGATCATCTTTCGCGACGTGCCTGGTGCCCGCGTGTCCCCCTTACTCGCGAGACGGGTAAGCGCGAGCCATCTTCTTCACCTCTCGGCCGTGACATTACGTTGCTCTGGTAGTGATGACGGCGGATCGTTATACCGTTGGTAGACACCCGTTGCGCACCTCTTTAAATGAGCACGACGATATGAGTCAGTCAGTCGTACTTCTCGACCAACACCGTTGCCGGGTCGACGCCGAGCTCAGTTAGCCACTTCTGCACGTCCTCGACCATCGCCGGTGGTCCACAGACGTAGGTACGTTTCGGGAACTGGCCCCCCACGGCTTCGGCGATCATGATTTGGTCGATTCGACGATGATGCGACGCCCGTTGGTCGAGCGGATCGCGAGTGAAGGTGTGGGCAACGTTGAGCCACGAGAATCGTTCGGCCAAATAGGCCAAATCCCGATGGTAGAACGCGTAATCGAAGTTGCTCGAAGAGCACACCAACCGCATGGGAATGTCCAGATTCGCGGCGACCGCGTAACGAATCATGCTCATTAGTGGGACCACGCCGCTGCCTGCTCCGACCAGCAGGACAGGGCCGCCGTCATCGGTCGTCCAGGTGAACCGCCCGACCGGACCGCGCACTTCGACCCGGTCGCCTGCGGTGAGATCGCCGACCAGACGAGGTGAGACTAAACCGCCGGGCACTTCGCGCACCCCGAGGTCAATGATCGAGGAATCCGGTAGAGGAGAAGAGCCAACGGAGTAGGCCCGCTGCACTGGACCTGGCCGGTCGGGTACCAGGAGACGTACGTTGTAGTACTGGCCAGGCAAAAAGCCGTCGGACTCCTCGAGACGCAGCCGCAAGGTTATGGCATCTGGAGCCTCTTGGATTATGTCAAGTACCTCTGCGTTCTGCCATCGTGCAGCCTTCCGTCGTGAGTCGCCACGGGCCTTGCGGCTGGACCCGGACGAGGTGTCAACTGACAGGTCGTCGGAATCAAATGTGGGTTCCACGAGAAAAGACTTTCACTAGTACGAACTAGAAAAACAGTCTAATCTCGGTTCGCTTGTACTGTGCTGACCCCCCTGAAATCGATAGAACTGACCGATGAAAGGGGTGCTCGACATCCACTGGTGTCGTTCCGTCGTTTTCGAAAGCATGCGCATGTCTGACACCGTCGTCAATCCTCTGACCTGGTGCTTACGCGAGTTCCACTCAGACGAGCATGGTCGTCGCGACACCGCTCATGAGGAACCGGTGCCCAGCGCGCTAGGCATAATGTCGATAGCTGAGGCGCTTGTCGGGCAAGGTTACGACGCACTTGACCTTATAGTTGGACGACTTGTCGTCGAGGGCGGTGTTGTTTCCTCACGATCGGTCATCGTACTCACGACTTTCAGTGTCGAACGAACTCATTAAACCAACTCCAAAACTCGAGGTCTCGACAACGGGCCCTGTTCTCCCCGGCTTCAGTCATATACGTCATGAACTTCTTGTCATCGAACCTTATTTACGACTTTAAGGTTGCGATTCATCCTCGTCTTCGCCACCCATTACCTGGGCGTCACTTGAATCTTCGCCACCCATTACCTGGGCGTCACTTGAATCTTCGCCACCCATTACATCCGAATCAACGTCGTTTCGTCGCTTCGCAAATTCTTCGTCCCTACTCATACGTCTCCTCTATTAGTTCGAATCACTGAAGTTTCAAAACATCCGCGGCAGTTGCCGTGCGTTGCAACAATTAGTTACGTCAACTCTCCGAACCTTGTGCCAAGTTTTCATGATGACAACGCGGGCGAACCCGGTAACCCGTGGGTTCGTTGTACGGGTGCCAACCCTTCCCACGCGCTCGGAAATGGAGCGCCTAGACGTTTGAGTTCTTCAACGTGCAGTGTTGAAAGATCCTCAAGTCGCTTTGCGCCGTTCGCGCTGAGATGGAGTCGAACGATGCGGTGGTCCTTCTCATCTCTCGTGCGCTTTATGAGTCTTGCCACGACTGCTCGGTCAATCAAACCGACAACCGAGTGGTGACGAAGAAGTAGGTAGTCGGCAACTTCACCGACGGTGGGTCCTCTCGAATCAGGGTGTCCTCGAACGGCCAGTAAAAGTTGATGTTGGGCGGTGGTGAGTCCTGCTGCTCGGGCTTGTTGTTCGCTCCAACGTTCGAAGTGCCGCATTCCGGTCCGTAAGGCGAGCAGTCGAGCGTACGTTTCATCGGGAAGTTCCACTCGTATGATAATAACATCGTATTACGATATATTATTGGATTATGACGATTCAACTTCAAACTTCGACGCGTGGACTTCGATGGCCCGTTCGTGAATATGGCGACGATGCCTGACTCCGTTGACCCTGATGAATCCGCGTCGGCGAGATCGTCGATGCCGGTGTCGGCCGCGGCCGCCCCTCACTCGGACGCTGCTGAGCGGGCCCTCGGTGACTTCACGACGACGCCTGACATCCTCAAACTTGTTCCCCTGGCCGTAGGTATCGGCGTTCTTGGCGCTGGCGTCTCGCTTGCGTTGCTAGACATGATTGGATTCGTCACCAATCTCCTTTACTACCAACGTCTCAGTGTGCATCTCGTGTCGCCTTACGGCAACACCTTGGGGCCAATCGCCGTTCTCATCCCGATTGTTGGCGGACTGATCGTGGGACTGATGGCTCGCTTCGGCTCGGAACAGATTCGAGGGCACGGTATTCCCGAAGCTATGGAACGCATCTTGATAAATGGCAGCAAAGTGCAACCGCGCCTCGCCATTTTGAAACCCATCTCTAGCGCCATCAGTATCGGAACGGGAGGTCCCTTCGGCGCGGAGGGTCCGATCATTCTCACCGGTGGCGCGATCGGCTCCATCATCGGTCAGTTGTTCCCACTCACGGCGGCGCAACGCCGAAGTCTCCTCGTGGCGGGAGCGGCCGCGGGGATGAGCGCTGTGTTCGGAACGCCCGTCGCTGCGACCTTGTTCGGTGTTGAACTACTGGCGTTTGAGTTCCGGCCTCGTTCCATGGTGCTCATCGGCATTGCGGCAGCGACGGCCGACGCGCTTCGCGTGGCCGTGGCGTCGGCTCACCTGGTGACACCCCAGCCGATCTTCGTGATTCCGGGACACGCTCCCATCAATGGTTTTGATCTTCTCGGGGCGGCGGTCATTGGCGTGGCGTGTGGACTGGGAGCGTGGGTCATGACTCAGGCCGTGTATCTCTGCGAGGACGCGTTCAAGAAACTGACGAAACACCTCCACTGGATGTGGTGGCCCATGATCGGCGGCCTCGTTATCGGACTTGGCGGCTTGGTTGATCCGAGAGCGCTTGGTGTTGGCTACGGCACCATTCACGCCGAACTGCTCGGAAAACTGACGGTCGGTGCGCTCCTCCTCCTACTCGTCGTGAAACTCGCTATATGGTCGGGCGGGCTCGGTAGTGGAACGAGTGGGGGCATCCTGGCTCCAATTTTGATGATGGGCGCAGCGATCGGCGGTGTCATTGGTCACGTGTTGCCTGGCGCGACACCCGGTGCCTGGGCACTCGTGGGTCTCGCAGGAGCTCTGGCGGGCGTCACCCGCTCGCCGTTTACAGCCATCATTTTCGCCTTCGAGCTCACTTACGATCAGCGCATTCTCCTGCCGCTACTCGTGGCGGCCACCATCGCGCACTTGGTGAGCGTGCTCGTACTTAAGCGCTCGATCCTTACCGAGAAGGTCGCGCGTCGCGGTTTTCACGTCATGCGCGAATATTCGGTCGATCCTCTCGAGGCGACCTTCGTGCGCGAGGTTATGGACACCGAGGTCTTCACCATTCATTCAGAGGACCGCCTCGCCGATATCTACCTCGCATTACCCGAAGGTTCGAACGAACGGCGCCAGCGCCTCTACCCGGTACTGGACGGCGAAAATCGTTTAAGGGGAGTTCTTCCCTGGTCGACGGTGGTCAGCGCCAAGGACGACCCGAGTCGACGGGTTCGAGAATCAATGATCGAAGTTCTCGTCACCGCGTACCCCGACGAGATTCTACGTTCCGTCGCCGACCGGATGGCGACGCACGGAGTGAGCGTGATTCCTGTAGTTGATCGCCACGACGCGACGCACCTTGATGGGCTTATTACGCAGTTTGACTTATTAAGAGCACGAGAGAAACTCCTCGTGGAAGAGCGTCACACTGAGCGTATATTGACGCTCAACTGGATCACGGAGCTTCGTCGCTCTCCAGAAGTCGTTGAAACATTCAAGCTCGATGAAGGTCGAGGCGAGACGGGAACCGGATGAACCGAACAATCCTGAGTTTCTACTCCGACGATCAGGGCGACTGGATCGCGGAACTTTCGTGTGGTCATCGTCAGCACGTTCGCCACCGCCCGCCGTTCAAGGTCCGCCCGTGGGTACTCGACCACGAGACTCGATGTTCGAGACTCGGGAGTTCGCTTTCCTGTCCGCTCTGCGATCGAGCAGAACTACCCAACGGACTCCGTCATGTCCAATCGACGCCGAGGTGGGACGAGCACACGTTGCCGGCGAGATTTCAGTGTCTACACCGACTTCCGGAAGACACCTGGGGGCGAATAACGGTGCATCGTGGTCGACTGCATTTTACAAGCCGAGGTGAAGTTGACCTTGATGTCATTATCGACTCTTCCACAATGCAGGCGATCCCTCCAGGTCTTGACCACTCGCTAGGAATTATTGGCCCCGTTAGCATGTCGATCGACTTCTTCTCAATCGATCGCGGCGAGGTTGAAGATCATCCCGATTACGAAAACCGACGTCCGGAGATGAATCAAGAGATGACGAGCACCGCATCCCACGAAGGTGGAGAAACTGCGTGTTGGGCCCACCTCGTCTGCCCTGAATGTGGAGGAATTGTCGGCGACGTCGTGCACTCCCACGCACAACCCGAGAATCAGTGTCAGAGAACGGAGTGACTAGTGGCTGAAAGCGTGATTAACAATGATTGCTAATCGTTATCTAGAGCAGTACGAGTTCTCCTGCACTCACTGCGACCACATTTGGCGCGAGACATTTGAAGTACGAGAGATTGAAGATTCGCAAGGCGGATCGTGGCGCTACTTCTACTTGGCGGGATCGCCCGCGGCGTCTCCGTCAATTCGAAACATATGCCCACGTTGCAAAGGAACCAACGCGCAACATCGACAAATGGGCCGCCACCCATTGCCGGTACGGGACGATCCCTGACCCGTAGGCTTTCGAGCCAGTCTGTGCTTCTCGTTCGAAAGCCGTAATGGGGAATTGCGCGCCATGTCTCTTCTTGGAGCCTTCGGTTCATCGATGACCTGACCGGACTTCTCGCCACTGGGTTGCGGACGCGCAGCCTCAAGCAACTCAGTGGGCCCAGCGTGGACCACAAACTCCCATCTCTGTGCCACCAGTTATGGCGAACGTGTCCGCAACGTTGGCCTTCGCTCTCACCGCTTGGAATTGAACGTTGTCTACAGCGAGGTCGGACTCAAGGTGACCGGAGATCGTGCAGGTGGGTGACCCGGCGTGAACCCGCACGCTGAACGCTTGGCGCCGCCGTAGCCTCACGCAAGTGCGGGTTCAATCGAACGTCCAGTGAAACCTGATACAGAAGGTGCTCACAACCCTATAGCCTGACCGGGTGGCAGTGACTGGTCTGATCGTTGTCGCTATTTTCATCGGGGCTTTGACACGCGCCACGTTCGGGTTCGGCGAGGCGGTGGTCAGCATGCCCCTCCTGGCTCTGCTGCCGATAAGCCTGCACACGGCCGCCTCGCTGGTGGGCCTGGCCGGACTCACCGTCGCCATTCTGAGTGTCGTCGGTCGCAGGCCGGAGATCGACCGCGCGGCGCTCGCCCGACTCTCCGTCGGCACGATTCTGGGTGTGCCGTTCGGCGTCGCCCTACTCGTCTACGTGCCCGGCCGGGTCGTGGAGGTGATCTTGGGTGCGGCACTGGCAGTGTACGGGGTCTACAATCTTCTGCCCACCGCTGCCCGCAAGGAGGTGGGCCTGTCGTGGGCCTATCCGGCTGGCCTGTTCGCCGGAGCACTCGGGAGCGCCTACAACTTCACCGGGGTACCCGTCGTCGTTTACGGAACACTCCGCCGCTGGCGCCCAGCGGTGTTCCGGGGGACATTGCAGGCGCACTTCGTCATCGCCGGCATCCTGGTGGTGGCCGCGCAGGCTCTCGGGGGGGTATGGACCCCCC
>JABBNY010000083.1 GCA_019352095.1 Acidobacteriota bacterium | reverse complement strand
GCACGCATCGGTGGAGGACGCCTCGCCGCGGTGACGATCCTCGCGGGCGATGAGCAACCAATCGCGCCGTATGGCCGATGCCGTCAAGTGCTCTACGAGCACGGTGGCGGTGGTCTGCTCGTTGATTACGGCCCCGACGTGGCACCACGCCATCTCCACGAGCTCTTGCCGGACGCGTTTGGTCCTGACGACCTCGACACGAGGAAGAGCTCGTGAGCGCGTTCTCCGCCGTTGAGGTCATCACCGCCAAGCGTGACGGGGACGCCCTGAGCGACGACGCCATCACGTGGATGCTCGACGCCTACATGAAGGGTGAAGTGGCGGACGAGCAGATGTCAGCACTGCTCATGGCAGTCTTCTTCAACGGATTCGAGCCCCGTGAACTGCTCACGTGGACCGACCAGATGATCGCCTCGGGCGAGCGACTCGATCTGAAGGGACTCTCTCGCCCGAGCGTCGACAAGCACTCAACGGGTGGCGTCGGCGACAAGATCTCCCTGATCCTGGCACCCTTGGTCGCCTCGTGTGGTGCGGCCGTCCCGCAGTTGTCCGGACGCGGTCTCGGTCACACCGGTGGCACGCTCGACAAGCTCGAATCAATACCGGGTTGGCGGGCATTCCTCTCCAACGATGAGATTCGCAGTCAACTGGAGAACGTGGGTGCGGTGATCTGTGCCGCCGGCCAAGGCCTCGCCCCAGTTGACCGGAGACTCTATGCACTACGCGACGTCACCGGGACAGTCGAATCCATTCCACTCATCTCGTCTTCGATCATGTCCAAGAAGATCGCCGAAGGGACTGACGCGCTCGTTCTCGATGTCAAAGTAGGTCGCGGCGCGTTCATCAAGACCCACGACCGCGCGCGCGAACTCGCCCAGACCATGGTGTCACTCGGGACCAGCCATGGCGTGGCGACCGTGGCGCAACTGACGTCGATGAACCAACCACTCGGGCGCGCTGTGGGCAACGCACTTGAGGTGACCGAGTCCGTCGACGTTCTCCAAGGAGGCGGACCGGGCGACGTACGTGAACTCACGCTGGGCTTGGCACGCATCATGCTCGAGTTGGTCGGCCTGGACGTTGATCCGGCGAGCAAACTCGACGACGGATCTGCTTACGCCACCTATCGAATGATGATCGAAGCCCAAGGTGGCGACCCCGATGCGAAGATGGTCGAGGGCGCCTGCAAGGACATCGTTCTCGCCCCGCAAGAAGGCATCATCCAGTCCGTCGACGCGCTCGACGTCGGCATCGCCGCCTGGCGTCTCGGTGCCGGACGCGCTCGAAAAGAAGACCCGGTGAGCGCCGGCGCCGGCGTGATGTGCCTCGCTCGTGTGGGAGAGTTCGTCGAAGCAGGTCAACCCCTCTTCGAATTGTTCGCCGATGATCACGAACATCTCGCACGGGGGCGCGATGCCATTACCCGAGCCGTCGTGCTCGGCGAGACGTCGGCCCCTCACGAACCTCTGCTACTGGAGCGCATCTCGAAGTAGGTCTCATTCGGGTGAGTATCCTTGACCCATGTCAGGCATCGCACTCACCCGTGAAATCATCGAACGAGCACCAAAGGTGGTGCTCCACGAGCACCTTGACGGAGGACTGCGACCGGCGACGGTGCTCGAGTTGGCGCGCGACATCGACTACAAGGAACTGCCTACCGGCGACCCCGACGAGCTCGCCCGCTGGTTCATCGCCGATTCTCCGGGCAGTGACCTCGTTCGCTATCTCGAGGGATTTGCGCACACCACCGCCGTGATGCAGACCAAGGAACAATTGGAGCGAGTCGCGAGCGAGAGTGCACTGGACCTGGCGCGCGACGGCGTCGTGTACGCCGAAGTGCGCTTCGCTCCCGAATTGCACACCCATAGGGGTCTCTCACTCGGCGAGATTGTGACCTCGGTATTGGCGGGGTTCGCGCACGGTACCCGCGAAGCGTCGATGGAGGGGCACGCGATCGTCGTTCGCCCGATACTCTCAGCGATGCGCCAGAACAATCGCAGCGAGGAGATCGCCCGCCTGGCGGTCACGTTCCGTGACGAGGGTGTGTGCGGCTTCGACATTGCCGGGCCCGAGGACGGCTTTCCCCCGACCGAGCACTTGAGTGCATTCCACCTGATCCAGCGCGAGAACTTTCATATGACGATCCACGCGGGTGAAGCATTCGGTCTGCCGTCGATATGGGAGGCCGTGCAGTTCTGCGATGCGGAGCGTCTGGGGCACGGCGTACGTATCGTCGACGACATCACGCGCGTCGGCGACCACTACGAATTAGGTCGCCTCGCCAACTTCATCCGGGACCGACGCATACCACTCGAGGTGTGCCCGACCTCCAACGTCCACACCGGCGCCGCGGCGTCGATCGCCGCGCACCCTATTGAACTGCTTCGTCAGCTGCGCTTTCGCGTGACACTGAACACCGACAACCGTCTTATGAGTGGCATCACGATGAGCAGTGAGTTCGAGACGTGTGCGAAGGCCTTCAACTGGGATCTTGATGACATGGAGTGGCTGACGCTGAATGCGGCGAAGAGCGCCTTCTACGAATTCGACCAGCGCCTCGAGATGATCAATACGATCATCAAGCCCGGCTACGCCGCTCTTCGAGCAGATGGTGTAGCGCAGAACGCTTCGAAGTAGTGGCGCGTCGCAGCGAGTTCGATCTCTCCTAGTGCGGGTGTGACCCTCGCTACGGGAGTTTCACGAACTCGAAAGAAGCATGCGTAGCCATGGCGCCATGGCGCGTGGTGCAACTGATTACTATCGTCTGGGTTCGCAGCGCATCGGCCTGTTCGAGGTTCTCGGTCTAATGACGATGGACGTCCTTCTCCGCTGGCATTTCGCGATGGTCACAGCACCCGTCCACGGTGACGTTGATGGCGTAACGAAGGGGACGCACTTCGAAAGAGTACCGCCGATGTGTCGAGCTGGCCACGCACTGTGAGGAGCGGACTCTCGAGAGCTCCAAGTACTCACACCTCGTTGCGGCTGCGCCAGACTTGCACTTACAGTTTCAACACGCGCTGCAGCTCGTCGCGCACGGCGCGCAGGTACGCGCTCGCCTCGGCGCGCTGCTCGACGAGTCGACGTTCGTCGGGCGCAAGCGTCACCTCGATGTACGCCTTGAGCTTGGGCTCAGTACCTGACGGGCGAACGACGACGCGACCCATGTCACCGAGGCGCAAATAGATCCCGTCGGTCGCCATGAGACCACGCCACCCCTTGGCGAGGTCTACGACTTCGCTCACGTCGAGTCCGCCGAGCGTCGAAGGGGGCGTGCTTCGCAGTCGCGCCACCACGTCACGAATCATCTCACTGGCCTGTGGCCCCTCGGCGCGCAGCGACACCTGTCCACCGGCGTGCACGCCAAAATCGTGCTCGATCTGGTCAAGCTGATCGAGTAGCGATTTTCCTTCGTGGCTCAGTCGCTCCGCGAGGCGACACAACGCCAATGCGGCGGACATGCCGTCCTTGTCAGCGACCAACGGATCAACCGCGAAGCCAAGGGCCTCTTCGTACCCGAAGCGCAGAGTTCGCACGCCGTCACCGCGCGCAATCCATTTGAAACCGGTGAGTGTCGAGACGAACGGGATTCGGGCTCGCCGAGCCATCTTCTCCAACATCGTCGAGGACACGATCGTCGTGGCTACGAGGCCGCGCTCGGGGTCCATCTCATCAAGCAGCGTCGAAGCGAGGAGCCAGCCAATCTCATCACCGCGCAAGATGCGCCATCCACCGTGGGCGTTCACCGCGACGCCGAGACGATCGGCGTCAGGATCGTTCGCCACGACCAGCGCAGAACCCGTCTCGTCGGCGCGCTGCATTGCGAGGTCTAGCGCCCCGGGTTCTTCGGGGTTCGGATACGGCAGGGTCGGGAAGTCGCCGTCGGGAGCGAACTGCTGATCGACCACTGCGACGCGACGATACCCCGCATCGCGAAAGAGACGCATCATCGGCTCTCCACCCACGCCGTGCAGCGGGGTGTACGTGATACGTAGGCCGGTGCCCCCGTGCACCACGAATCGTTGCGCGAAGTGCTCGTAGTACGACTCGAGAACGTCCTCACCGATGAACTGATGCAAGGTGCTCTCGCGTGAGCCGAGATGGGGCTGGGTCGCTACGAGTGCGTGCTGCTCGACGATCTTGTCATTCGGTGGAATGATCTGGGAGCCCTCTGGACCGTAGAGCTTGTAGCCGTTGTCTTGAGGTGGATTGTGGCTCGCGGTGATCATGATGCCCGCCGCCGCATCCAGCACCTTGACGCAGTACGCAACGAAAGGCGTGGGCATCGGTCCAGGCATCTCGAGTACCTTGACACCGGCACCGATCAACACGCCCACGACCTCGTCGTTGAAGCGTTCGGATCCGTGGCGAGCATCGCGACCCACCACGACACCGCTCGACAGATCTGCGCCCGTCTCCTCGAGCCACGCAACAACACCCTGGGTCGCTCGCCGCACCGTGTAGCGGTTCATGCCCGCGGGTCCCGCCATAACGGGTCCTCGAAGACCGGCGGTGCCAAAACTCAGCGGTGCCTCGAACCGACGACCCAACTCCTCCTCGTCACCTTCGTCCAAGAGTCGCTGCAATGTCGCACGATCAACTTCATCAGGATCCCCCGCGATCCACTCGCGCACCGACGTCACTAGTTCGGGTCTCACAGGACTGCGACGAGTCGGCCGAGCAGGTCGCCCAAGGACCGCGCGGCGAGCTCACCCGCTTCAAGAACCTCGAGGTGATTGAGCGGGGTCTTGGAGACACCGGCCGCGAGATTCGACACGAGACTGAGCCCCAGAACATCGGCACCGAGATGTCGGGCAGCAATCGCTTCGAGCACCGTAGACATGCCAACGAGTGTGGCGCCCATCGTGCGGGCCATGTTGATCTCGGCGGGGGTCTCGTAGTGTGGACCTCGAAAGCCTGCGTAGACGCCCTCGGAGAGTTCGGGCGCCGCCGCGTGTGCGACGTCGCGAAGGCGCTGGCTGTAGAGGTCGGTCAGGTCAACGAACCGTGCGCCGTATCCGTCGGGCGGTGCGGCACCCTCCATGGGCGAAGTTGCGGTCAAGTTGATGTGGTCGCGAATCATCACGATCGAACCTGCGCCAATCGTCGGGTCGATCCCCCCACAGGCGTTGGTCAACACCACCGTGCGCGCACCCGCGGCGACCGCCGTGCGAACCGGGTGCACCACCTGGTGGGCGGTGTTGCCTTCATAGAGGTGCACCCGGCCCGAGATCAGCGCAACCTGCTTGCCCGCTACCTCGAGTGAGAGGATCTGACCAGCGTGGCCGGCCA
Organism: Acidobacteriota bacterium; assembly: GCA_019352095.1. Taxonomy (GTDB): domain Bacteria; phylum Actinomycetota; class Acidimicrobiia; order Acidimicrobiales; family RAAP-2; genus RAAP-2. The sequence continues at coordinate 6,223 of JABBNY010000083.1, read as the reverse complement.
CGGTCGGTGCGACGAAGCCCGCCAAGTCCGCCGTCGGAACCGAGTTCGCAATGGTGCCCAGCGCTTCGGCACCTTCCTTCCAGCCCGAACCGAGAACAATCGCAATGTCGTAGGCGTCGACACCGCTTCGCGCTCGAAGTTCGTTCGCAGCCTGCTGACTGAGTTCATAAGGGTTCGTCATCACTGTCCGATCGTGTGCCATACGGTTGAGGTGTCGATGAACGTGCGCAGTCGACGTGTTGAGGACGACGTGTCGTGTGCACTGGATCGAAAGACTCGTTTGATTGAACCGGCTGCAAGTGCGTGCAGCTCAGTGGCGGCACTCTGGTCGAGACCCGTCAGGTCGATACCATCGACATCCTCGTGGGAGGCGAGGATCGGGGCGAGCTCACTCGTGACGCCGGTGACTATGTTGAGCACTCCTGGGGGAAAGTCCGAGGTCGCGGTCATCTCGCCGAGCAAGATGCTCGGGGTTGGCCGGCGCTCGCTCGAGACCGCGATCACACTGTTACCGGTGCAGAGGGGTGCAAAGACCTGATCGACGAAGCCCTCGAGCGATGAGTCCTGGGACGCAACCACCGCCACCACGCCACACGGCTTGGGGACTGAGAAGTTGAAGAAGGGTCCCGCGACCGGGTTCGCTCCGCCAAAAACCTGTGCGACCTTGTCGGTCCAACCCGCGTACCAGATGATCCGGTCGATGGCCCGCGCCACACTCTTCGCAGACTGCTTCGCGCCCACACCCTCGGCGAGACCAACGTGTTCGGCGAGTTCTGCGCGGCGCGACTCGGCCATCTCAGCGCATCGGTAGATGACCTGTCCGCGGTTGTACGCGCTCGAACTCCACCACTTGGACTGAGCAGCGCGCGCCGCGACCACGGCATCTCGCAGATCCTTTCGTGAACCTTGGGCGACGTTGGCGAGAAACTCGCCACGCGCGCTGAGGACTTCGTACGTGCGCCCTGACTCCGATCGGGGGAACGCGCCGTTGACCAGCAATTTGTACGTCTTTCGTACTTCGAGGCGATCAGACATTGAGGTAGGCCTCCAGACCCTGTCGTCCACCTTCGCGCCCGAAGCCCGACTCGCGAACACCACCGAACGGACTCGCTGGATCGAAGCGGTTGTAGGTGTTCGCCCAGATGACCCCGGCCCTCAGCCGTTCAGCGACCCACAGTGTGCGACTGCCCTTCTCGCTCCAGACACCACACGCCAGACCGTAATTGGTGTTGTTGGCTTTGGCCACCGCCTCATCAGGTGTTCGAAACGTCAACACGGACAGCACCGGGCCGAAGATCTCTTCGCGCGCGATCCGGTGGGACTGGGCCACGTCGGCAAAGACCGTCGGCGCGAACCAGTACCCCTTGTCCGGCAGTGTGCAGGCACTCGAGTAGCGCGTCGCCCCCTCTCGTTCACCGAATGCGGTGAGCTCTTGGATGCGCGCGAGTTGTGCGGCCGAGTTGATGGCGCCGACGTCGGTGTTCTTGTCCATCGGGTCGCCCACCCGCAATTGTTCGACGCGACGCACCAGTCGTCGAAGCACTTCATCAGCGATCGATTCTTGAACGAGCAGTCGCGATCCCGCACAGCAGACGTGTCCCTGATTGAAGAAGATCCCATCGATGATGCCTTCGATCATCTCATCGATCGGCGCGTCTTCGAAGACGATGTTCGCACCCTTGCCACCGAGTTCGAGGGTCAAGTGCTTGGCGCTCGACGCGACACGTTGTTGGATGAGTCGACCCACCTCGGTGGACCCGGTGAACGCGATCTTGTCGACGCCAGGGTGCTCGACCAGCGCAGCGCCGGTGGAGCCGTCACCGGTGATGATGTTGACGACCCCGCTCGGCAGCTCCGCCTGCTCGAGGATTTCCGCCAACACCAGGGCGGTGAGCGGCGTTGTTTCGGCTGGCTTCAAAACGCAGGTATTGCCCGCCGCCAGTGCGGGGGCCAGCTTCCAGGCGGCCATCAACAGTGGGAAGTTCCACGGGATGATTTGACCGGCGACACCGAGCGGCTGGGGGCTCGCGCCGTACCCCGCGTGGTCGAGCTTGTCGGCCCATCCGGCGTAGTAGAAGAAATGCGCGGCGGCGAGTGGGATGTCGATGTCGCGTGACTCACGGATCGGCTTGCCATTATCGAGAGTCTCGACGACCGCCAGTTCGCGCGAACGTTCCTGGATGAGTCGAGCTATGCGAAACAGGTATTTCGCGCGCTCTGCTCCCGTGGTCTTCGACCACACCTTCTCATAGGCGTGACGGGCGCTGCGCACGGCGCGGTCCACGTCGGCGTCGCTCGCACGCGACACTGTCGCGAGGACCTCTTCGGTCGCGGGGTTGAGCGTGACGAAATGTTCGTGCGCCGACGCTTCGGTGAAAGCACCGTCGATGAACAGTCCGTAGCTCGACTTGATGCGCGCGATAGACGCTGATTCGGGCGCCGGGTCATAGACGAGCGCACCCAACTGCGAGTTCGCCAGGTTCTTCTCATTCATGTCAGTCCCCACTGAATTCGTCGGGTCGAACGTACGCCCCGCGTTGCTGCTTGAGACGTTGCATCAAGAGGTCATTGAGCAGTGACGAGGCGCCAAATCGAAAACGCTGCGGCGTGAGCCACGCCGAGCCGGCGGTCTCGTTGACGATCACCAAGTACTTCATCGCGTCCTTGGTGCTACGGATACCGCCCGCGACCTTCACCCCCACCACTCGACCACTCGTCTCGGCGAAGTCACGAACCGCTTCGAGCATCACGAGGGCCACCGGTGGGGTCGCGTTGACGGCGACCTTGCCCGTCGAGGTCTTGATGAAGTCAGCACCCGCGAGCATGGCGAGCCAGCTCGCGCGACGCACGTTGTCGTAGGTCACGAGTTCACCGGTCTCGAGGATGACCTTGAGGTGCGCGTCACCGCAGGCCTGCTTCACCGCGACAATCTCCTCATAGACCTGGCCCAGGCGTCCAGCCAGGAACGCGCCACGGTCAATGACCATGTCGATCTCGTCAGCGCCCGCCTCGACCGCTTCGCGCACGTCGAGCAACTTGACCGCCATCGACGCGCGACCGGAAGGGAACGCCGTGGCCACTGCCGCCACCGACACGTTCGCGTCGCCGAGCGCCGTTCGGGCCTGCGCGACAAGATCCGGGTACACGCACACCGCCGCCACCGACGGCACGGTCAGGTCTCGAGGGTCGGGGCGAAGGGCTTTGGTGCACAGGGAACGAACGCGGCCTGGGGTGTCTGCACCCTCCAACGTCGTCAGATCAACCATGGAGATAGCCAGATCGATGGCGGTCATCTTCGTAGATTTCTTGATCGAGCGGGTCGCGAGCTTCGCGGCGCGCGCTTCGACGCCCACGGCATCCACCCCCGAAAGTCCGCTCAGCAACGCACGTAGTTGTGCTTCAGACTCAATCGTGGGTGCGTCGTTCGAGCGAGCGATTATGACACCGATTTCTTCAGGTGCCACGAGTCGAAGCGGGACTGTACTCACTCGCCCAACGCTAGCAATGAACTCCCAGCGAGACTAAACCGGCGACCTAGACGAACCTCGGGAGTTCGTTGGCGGCGAGACGTTCGGCGAGCGAGGGTGCGCGCGCGTCCTTTTCGCTCACGATCGCTTCACCCGTGAGCGACCACGGGACATTGAGAGCAGCGTCGAAGGGGTTGATCTCGAGTTCAAGCGGCGCGTTGAAGGGTGATGAGAGTAGGTAGGACAGCGCGGCCTGCTCGCTCGTGACACAGAATCCGTGGGCGACACCCGCGGGTAATAGGACCGAACAACCCAGATTGTGCGCGAGGTGTACGACCTCTACGCGGGCGAAGGACGGCGAGCCAACCCGCACATCCACGATGACGTCGTCAAGCTCTCCAAACACGCACGTCACGACCTTGGCCTGACCTTCGGGCGCGAGTGAGTAGTGGAGTCCGCGAACGACGTCGCGCGCTGACAGCGACAGATTCGCCTGACGGGCCTGAAAAGTGGCGCCCGCTACTTCGAGGTCGCCCGACTTGAACCACTCTCGAAAGTACCCGCGATCATCACCGTGCACCGGTGATTCGAGAACGAAGAGTCCGGGTATTGAGAGTTCCGTGACGTTCATGAATGCATCTCCTTGAGTGGTCGCCACCATGACTCGTTCTCGTGGTACCAACGTACGGTGGCGGCCAGCCCTTCGTTGAAGTCGACCTGAGGAACGTAACCGAGCTCGTCTCGAATTTTCGAACAATCAACCGAGTATCGCCGATCATGGCCGAGGCGGTCGGCGACGGGTTGGATCATCGATTCGTCGCTCGCGCACAACCCCAGGAGCCGAAGTGTCAATTCCTTGTTCGTCAGTTCCGTGCCACCACCGATGTTGTAGATCTCACCCGCTCGACCGCCCTCGAGAACGAGCAGTATTCCTCGACAGTGGTCATCAACGTGCAGCCAATCGCGCACGTTCAATCCGTCACCGTACAGGGGGACCTTGATGCCGTCGACCAGGTTGGTCACGAACAGCGGAATGACCTTCTCGGGGAATTGGCGCGGACCATAGTTGTTAGAGCACCTCGTCACCATCACCGGCACTTCGAACGTGCGATGGTACGCCAAGGCCGCAAGGTCCGAACCCGCTTTGCTCGACGAATACGGAGAGTTGGGCTCGAGCAGGTGATCCTCGCGCCACGAGCCCTCGGGGATCGTCCCGTAGACCTCGTCGGTCGAGACGTGCACGAATCGTTCGACGCCACCGCGACGAGCGCTCTCGAGCAGTTGCTGGGTACCAAGGACATTGGTCTCGTAAAAGGCCCGCGCGCCGGTGATCGAACGGTCGACGTGGCTCTCCGCCGCGAAATGCACGACCGCGTGCGCGCCTGAGAGGAGCTCGTCGGCGATGTCGGCGTCGAGGATCGACGCCTCCACGAAACGCACGCGCGCGTCGCGCAACGCCTCATCCATGTTCTCGCGGCGCCCGGAGTAGGTGAGTGCATCGAACAGCACGATTTCGTCGTAATTAAGCCGATCTGCCTGTTCGAGGAAGAGTTCGACGAAGCGCGAGCCAATGAACCCGGCCGCCCCCGTTATCACTACGCGCATAGAACTACCTCGGCCTTTAGTAAGGGGTTAGTGGACTTCTATACTAATGGAGTGAAGGGAATCATTCTGGCCGGCGGTAGTGGCACGCGGCTGTACCCGATCACTCGCGCTGTTTCAAAGCAGTTGCTGCCGATCTACGACAAGCCCATGATCTATTACCCTCTCAGCACCCTCATGTTGAGTGGACTTCGTGAGATTCTGCTCATCACGACCCCACATGATCAGGACGCTTTCATCCGACTGCTTGGCGACGGCTCGCAGTTCGGCATCTCGATCTCCTACGTGGTGCAAGATGCGCCCAACGGACTGGCCGAAGCGCTCATCTTGGGTGAAGCATTCCTCGATGGGGACAAGTGCGCGCTCATCCTTGGCGACAACCTTTTCTATGGCCCTGGCCTCGGCACCCACTTGCAACAGAACACGAGTGTTGAGGGCGCTCTCATCTTCGCCTATCAAGTCGGCGACCCGTCCGCGTACGGCGTGGTGGAATTCGACAATGACGGACGAGTCATCTCCATAGAGGAGAAGCCCAAGGTTCCAAAGAGCAGTTACGCGGTACCCGGGATCTACTTCTATGACGAGAAGGCGTCGGCGATGGCACACCGATTGACCCCGAGTGAGCGCGGCGAACTCGAGATCACCGCACTCAACAACGCGTACCTGGATAAGGGCGAACTTCGAGTCGAGGTGTTGTCACGCGCCACCACCTGGCTCGACACCGGTACCCACGAGTCTCTGTACGAGGCCGGTGGCCTAATTCGCACGCTGCAACACCGCAACGGCATGCGCATTGGCGATGTCGAACAGATTGGTCGCGACCAGGGCTGGATCTGACCCGACGACGTCGTGACCCCCGGCTCCTTGGGTCGGATCAGACGTTCTTCAACGTGGCTTCGAACTCGCTGACGAGTTGTAGGAAGCGATCCTGTTCCACGAGGTGGGGGTAGTGACCAAGGCCCGCCCATCGCTCCACGCGAGCATCCATCACCAACGCGCGCAACCATTCTTCGTAGTCCTCGCCCGGATCTGTTCCGTGTAATGACAGATAGGGAACCTCAATCGCGCTCGCCAGTGCGTTTACCATCGTGTCGAGTTCACTCGCGTCAGAATCCAACACCGCGCTCCACACGCCGAGCACCACCTCCTGATCG
>JABBNY010000082.1 GCA_019352095.1 Acidobacteriota bacterium | reverse complement strand
GGCTCGATCGTCGCCGATGGTGATCCCCAGACGGTGCTGAGCTCTGAGGAAGTGCGCGCTGTGTATTTGGGCGGCAAGACCCTCAACCAATTGGAGCATTGATGAGCGAGCAACTCCTTCAAGTGCGTGGGCTGACAGTGCATCATGGGCAGTTATGCGCCATTGACGATGTGAGTTTTGAACTGAATCGCGGTGAGGTGCTCACAATGATCGGGGCAAATGGTGCCGGAAAGTCGACGCTGTTGCGCACGATTGCGGGGCTCCATCACCCCACGAGTGGCGAGATCATCTTCGAGGACGCCGACGTCACGAAGTGGCAACCTCACAAGCGCGTCGCCAAGGGCATCTCGCTCGTACCCGAGGGACGGCGCCTCTTCTCCTCTATGACCCTCGAGGAGAACCTGCTGGTGGCGGCGGGACAGTCCCGGTCACTCCCGTTCACGGTCGAGCGGGTGTATGAACTCTTCGATTGGATGCCATCGAGGAGGAAGCAACGCGTATGGCAGTTATCGGGTGGCGAGCAGCAGGCTGTGGCCATTGGCCGAGCGTTGGTGGCCAATCCCAAGTTGCTGCTCCTCGACGAACTGTCATTGGGTCTCGCACCGATCATCGTCGAGCGCATCTACGCACTCGTACCCGAGATCGTGAGCCAAGGCGTAAGCATTTTGATAGTCGAGCAGGATGTTGCTCAAGGAGTGATGGTGGCTGACCGCGTGCACTGTTTATTGGAAGGAAAGACGTCACTGACGGGGACGCCGGCGGACTTGACCTCAGAGCAGATCGACCAGGCCTATTTCGGTGCCGACATGAGCAAGGGACCTCTGACGGTGGAGGCGAGCGAATGATCTGGGTCAATGTGATCATTCAAGGAATATTGGTTGGAGGGTTCTACGCGCTGTTCGCGTGTGGACTTTCACTCATGTTCGGTGTCCTCAAGGTCATCAATCTTGCTCACGGTGATATGGCAGTCGTGGCGGCGTACGTCGCCGTTCTCTTGAGTCCACATCTGCACATAGCCCCGCTGTGGTCGTTCCTCGTGGTCGTGCCGATCTTCGGACTACTTGGCTACGTGCTGCAACGCACGCTCATTCAAAGGAGCATCGACCGCGACCCGTTCACGACGCTGCTCGTGACTTTCGGGCTCTCGGTGGTCATTGAGAACCTCTTGCTTGAGCTCTACACCGCGAACGGTCGCACGGTCAACATTGGTGCGATCATTGCCGAGTCGTGGCACCCAGGCTCGATTGTCTATATCTCGTATGTATCGCTCGTGGTGCTTGCCGTAGCGGTACTGGTCTTGGCCGTCTTGCAGCTATTTCTTTCAAAGAGTCGCACCGGTCGTCTCGTTCGTGCGGTGGCGGATGACCGTGAGGCGGCGCAGTTGAGCGGTGCCAACTACAAGCACATTTTTGGCATCGCCGCGGCTATTGCCTTCGCCACGGTCGCTCTCGCGGGCATTGCCTATGGCATGATGACCCAGTTCGCGCCCACATCAGGCGGCGTCAACCTTCTGTTCGCGTTCGAAGCGGTGGTAATTGGTGGTATTGGTTCGCTCTGGGGGACGTTGGTTGGTGGCATCGCGCTGGGTGTCGCCCAGCAATTTGGCGCCCATATCAATCCTCAGTACCAAGTTCTAGCGGGGAATCTGCTCTTTCTCATCGTCTTGGCACTTCGCCCACAGGGGCTCTTCGGAAAGAAGACGGCACTGGCATGAGTAAGTCAACTACGCCCCGCGTGGAGTCCCTGTCAAGCGTGTCAATTCGTCGTTCTACCCATTCGCCGGTCTTTACGCTGATCGGCTCACTCATCATCATCGTGTTGCTCAGTGTGGCGCCATGGATCGCCCCAGCGCAGGTGGCCTCCACTTTGATGAACTTCTTCATCTTGGTGATTATGGCGACGATGTGGAATCTTCTCGCGGGGTACGCCGGAATGGTCTCTATCGGACAGCAGGCGTTTGTGGGCCTCGGCGCGTATGCGACCTTGTATTTCGCCCTAAAGGGCGTAAATCCGTTCTTGACGATCCCACTCGCCGCACTCGCCACCGGGGCCATCGCAATTCCCGTGACCTATCTGCTCTTTCGCCTTCGTGGGGGCTATTTCGCCATTGCCACCTGGGTCGTTGCTGATACCGCCATGCTGATCATCGGGACCATCGCGGTGCTCGGCGGCGGCACGGGACGCCTCATGCCGGGGTTGGAGAATTTGAGCCCGAGCCAGACCGCGCACTACTCGTATCTGGCTACCTGGATCGTTGCGCTCATCGTGGTTAGCGGTACGTACCTGCTGCTTCGAAGCCGTTTGGGCCTCGTGCTCGCATCCATCCGCGACAATGAGGTCGCGGCCCGCAGTGCCGGGGCCAACGTCCGCTCCGCTCGCCGAACGGTCTACATCATCGCTGCCGCGGGGTGTGGTGCCGCTGGTGCCGTACTCGCTATCAGTCAGCCCTTCATCCAGCCCACGAATGAGTTCAGCATGCAATGGGCCGCCGAGATGCTCTTCGTGTCGATGATTGGCGGACTGGGCACCATCGAAGGACCGATCATTGGATCGATCATCTTCTTCGTGCTTCAGCAATCACTCCAGCAGCAAGGCGTCTGGTATCTCATCATCTTCGGCGTCTTTGCTGTAGCGGTGGCCCTATGGCAGCCAAAGGGCTTGTGGGGTGCGTTTCGCAGCCGTTTTCGTTCCGAACTGTTGCCAGTGGGCCATTGGGTACGGCGGGACCAAACCTTGAGCGAGTCGACTGACCTGCACGAGTGATGGTCAGCGCCTCGGATGCGCGTTGGGGGGTATTTGCCTGAGAGCGTCGGGACGCTACTTTCGCGTCGGCGTCGAGGAGAACCGAAAGACGGACCCTCGTCAAAGTGGATAAAGACTCGCGAGACCGATCTCGTTCGCGCTGTTGTGGTGGGGTCAGTAGGATTGACGCATGCCTTCTCCCAAACCTTCACCCCGTCGCGCCTCTAGCGCGGGTCGCCCGCCGGCAGGCGGGCGCGGTTCGGGGTCCAGGAGCGGCGGATTCTCATCGTCCAAAGGCGGATCTGACCGCAGTGGTGGTGACCGGTTCTCCACTTCCCCTCGTTCAGCCCGGCCCGCTCGCGATGGTGCGGAACGCCGGATAGAGCGAAATTCTGGCGACACGGGCACTCCTCGCCGACCACGTCGTGATGACGAGAGGGCGCGCGAGGACCGCGCTCCCTTCACCAGGCGCCCCGACGATCGCGACGAGCGTCGGCCGCGCCCCTCACCTGACGCTCGTGGCCGTCAGTCCGGACGTGCGGAACGTCCCTACGCGAGCCGCGACGTGCGCTCGAGTACCGCTCGCGATGGCCGTCCTGCGCGCCCCTACGCGAGCCGTGATGGGCGCCCCGCGCGTCCCTACGCGAACCGTGACGAGCGGACGCGCGATGCGCGTCCGGGAGCAACTCGGGGCGAGCGCCCGGATCAGAGTGAACGGTACCAAGATCGTCGCCCGAGTCTTGCGCCGCGCGGTGCACGACCTGGTGCGAGCAATCGAACCGGGCAGGCTCGGCCCTACCCGCGCACACCGCGACCGCTCACACCAGAAGAGCTCGAGCGCAAGAAGGCGGAGAGTCACGGTCGAGGCAAGGGATGGGGCGGCGTCGCTCGAAAGGGTGCCGCCAGCATAAAGAGCACGGGCCAAGCCATGGAGGTCACCCCGAGTGACGGGCGAACGCCCGACCCACTTTCACAGTGGGTAGAAGAGGTGCGGCCGACTCGAAGTGCACCCGCAGCGAAGGTCAAGAATAAGGTCAAGTACGCCCTGCCCGGAGACGTCGCGGCGGACGTGCGAAAGGCGTTCATTGGCTCGGCGTACATGCGCGAGAAAATGGTGATAACGCTCACTCGCGCAGCGGAGGCTTACGATCGAAAGCGCTACGAGGAAGCCCTGCGTCTTGGCCGCACTGTGTGCGACGCGGTGCCAGGTGTAGCACCGGTACGCGAATTGACGGGACTCGCCGCCTACCGGGCGGAGCGCTGGGCTATGGCGAAGATTCATCTTCGTGCTCATTTCGCGATCACTGGCGATCCCGAGCACTTGGCGCTGGTTATGGACTGCGATCGCGCGAACCATCGATATCGTGCGGTGGAAAAGACCTTCGAGGAGCTCGAAGCGAGCGAACCCACCGCCGAAGTGCTCGCTGAAGGTCGCATCGTCATGGCTTCGGCCCTCGCCGACCAACTCAAGTATGCAGAAGCCATTGCGCTGCTCACCAAGGCGGGGGCAACCAAGCAGCTTCGCAATCCTTCCTATCGTCACGTGCGGCTGTGGTACACGCTGGCCGACGTCTTTGATCGCGCGGGTGACGTCACGTCAGCGCGAGAACTCTTTGCTCGCGTGGTCATTGCGGAGCCCGACGCCTATGACGCCCAGGCCCGATTGAATGAACTCGGCAGCACAGCGCCTCGCAAGAACCGTAAGCGTCGAACAACGTCGGTGTCGAAGAAGAAGGTCGACTAGCTCATCGCCGAAATGGCTGCTTGAAGGGCAATAGTCACGCCGCGCTCGTCGGAACTCAAACTGCCACCCATCTTGTTCATCATGTACGCAATCGTGAGCTGCTGCTCTTGATCCATAATGATGACCGAACCCCCGTAGCCGCCCCAGTAGCAGGTGCGCGGACCGAGTGGGGTTTTGGAGCTGGCGAGACCGTACCCCATCCCAAAGTGCACCACATCGCCCAAGGCGAGGTCGACGCCGTGGGCTTGAGACTCAAAGATGAGGTCGGCGGTCTGTTCTGAGAAGAATCGATGGCCGTGCGCCTCGCCCTTGTTGGCGATGATCTGTTGGACCATCGCGACGGAACGGGCGTTACCGTGGCCGTTGGCGGCGGGAATCTCGGCTGCACGCCACCAGCGATGGTGCGGCATCGTCGCGTCGAGCATCGGTGACGAGAACGTGCGATAGGTGACGGAGTCTCGAGGCACGTGAGCGAGGTCCAGCGGGGGTGGCGGCACGACCAGCGAGACGCGCGATTCCTCGCTTTCGGGTAGGCCAATGTGAAAATCTGCGTTGAGCACGTCGGCGACTTCGGTCTTGAAGAATTGTCCAATGCTCGTGCCAGTGATGCGACGCACGAGCTCTCCAATGAGGTAACCCTGTGTGAGTGCGTGGTAGCCCGACGCACTACCTGGCGGCCACCACGGTGCTTGCTCCGCGAGTGCGCTGGTGCAGAACTCCCAGTCAGCGAGGTCTTGAGCAACGATGGGCACGCTCCAACCCGACAGACCTGCAGTGTGGCCCATGATGTGGCGTACTTCAATCGACGCCTTGTCACTCGCGGCGAATTGTGGCCAATATCGCGCGACTGGAGCGTGAAAATTAAGTAGACCTCGGTCACTCAGCATCAGGGCGACGAGAAATGTCATGGTCTTGGTGGTGGACCAAACGTTTACGAGCGTGTCTCTGTCCCAGGGGACGGTCTTGGCTTCATCGGCAAAACCACCCCAAATGTCAACCATCATTTCAGAGCCGTGGATGACACACACCGAGGCGCCGATATCACCGCCTTGGTCGAGGCTCTTTGAGAGCGCGGCGGCGACGCCTTCATATTTAGCTGCAACGAATCCCTCGATGTGTGCCATGGCCTTCCCCTAGTTTGACTGACGAGAGTAGCGAGTCACGACGTCATGCCTCCAAGACCAACGAGCGCTCGAGCATGTTCGATTTCACCCATATGTCGAAGCCCATGTTGATAGATCCACGATTCGAGTGCGTCGCTACGAGTGATTCCGACCTCACCGCCCACTCGAGCCGAGAACGTGTGATCTAGGCCTGGTCCGTACGGGTAGCTCACGATGATGTCGCTCAGCGACGCGGGCTCGACATCTTGGACAAATGCTTCGGTAGCGTCAAAGACCAGTCGTTGGAACTCCATGAACGCCTCGTAGTCACCAATGTGCTGAGCCATCATTTCATCAACGGTTCGTGCCTTGCCGTGATCATTTATCGAGAGCTTGAGCTTGGACGTCCAGTCATCGTCGAACAGCGAGGGCGTGCCGCCGGCGAACAGGAGACTGCCGTCTTCTATCAGCACCTGGTGGACGAGGGAAAAGGCGATCGGCAACACACCGTCGTGGGTGACCTCGTTCACCTGCTCAGACGTCATCGTGGCGCACGCGTCGTAGTACAAAGAGTGCATGGCTCGGATACGACGCAGTAGCGAAGATCGGTAGTCGGCGTCCATGCACATATCCTGTCGCATCAGGCCTCGAAGAGGGTGCATTGGGGATTGGCCGGGGCAGTGCCCCTCGGAGGAATCGGGAAAAGTCTTGTAGCATCGGGTTATGGACACTGCCGCACTGCTAGGCGACGAAGCTACGTCGCTCCTCGACCACAAAGCCACAGCCTTCCCCAAGGAATGGCTGACGTTGCCCGGGCCTAACTACCTCCAAGACGTCTTCACCCAGACAGATCGAAGCCCCACGGTGCTGAGAAACCTCGGTGCACTCTACAATCACGGCCGACTCGCGGGAACGGGGTATTTGTCAATTCTTCCGGTTGACCAGGGTATCGAGCACTCAGCTGCTGCGAGCTTCGCACCAAATCCCGAGTACTTCGATCCAGCTCGAATTTGTGACCTCGCCATTGCCGCGGACTGCAATGCGGTCGCCACGACCCTTGGCACGCTGGGCGTGGTGTCTCGCCGATACGTGCACCGTATCCCATTCATCGTGAAGATCAACCACAATGACCTACTGCGATACCCAAACACTTTTGACCAGCGGATGTTCGCATCGGTCCAACAAGCGGCGGATCTGGGGGCGGTCGGCGTTGGGGCCACCATCTACTTTGGCTCCGAAGGCTCCGTGCGCCAGATCGAAGAGGTGTCCCAGGCGTTTGCCGAGGCGCACCGTTTGGGCATGTTCACGGTGCTCTGGACGTATCTTCGTAACGACGCCTTCAAGACAGCGGAAGCCGACTATCACGTCAGTGCCGACCTCACCGGTCAGGCGAACCACCTCGGTGTCACGATCGAGGCCGACATCATCAAGCAGAAGCAACCTGAGAACAACGGTGGGTACAACGCGGTCAAGTTCGGCAAGACGAGCTCACTCGTGTATTCGCAGTTGACCACGGACAATCCAATTGACCTGACACGTTGGCAGGTTGTCAACTGCTACGCCGGAAGAATCGGGTTGATCAATTCAGGCGGCGAAGCCAAAGGCGCCAACGACCTCAATGGTGCTGTTCGCACCGCGGTGATCAACAAGCGCGCGGGCGGACAGGGTCTGATTCTTGGGCGAAAGGCATTTCAGCGACCTATCGAAGAGGGCGCGGAGATAGTGCACGCCGTGCAAGACGTCTACCTGGACCAGTCGATCACTATTGCCTGAGGATGGTGCTTGAGTCATGAGCGCCGACGCCGACGACGCCGGCTGGTTGACGTGGGCGAATGCGATTACGGCCGTGCGCTTGGCGTTGCTGCCAGTCTTTCTCTGGTTGCTCTTCTCAACGGATCATCGAGCCATCGCGGCGTGGTTGCTGGGCGCACTCGGGGCCACAGACTGGGTTGATGGCTACTTGGCGAGGCGTCTCGGTCAGGTTTCAAATATCGGCAAGATCATTGACCCGGTTGCCGACCGAGTGCTCGTGATGGTCGGGCTCCTCGCAGTCGCTGCGGCCTCGGGGGTGCCGTGGTGGTTTGCCTTGACAACACTCGCGCGCGAACTCGTCGTATCGCTCTTGACGCTCGTGCTAGCCGCGTTGGGGGCCGCACGAATTGACGTCCTGTGGTGGGGGAAGGTTTCGACCTTCACTCTCATGGCGACATTTCCCTTGTTTCTGCTCACGACTAATCCTCACCACGCCGCCCTGGCGACGTGGCAGCACGTCACGCGTGACCTCACGTGGATCGTTGGCGTCGCAGGACTCAGCCTGGCGTGGGTAGTCCTCTTTGGATATGTGAGACCTGCACTGGCCGCCTTACGAGCCGGGCGCAGGGGCAGGAGAATCTTGTAGATTTCGTACCATGCAGATTCCTTCCGAACTTCGATACTCAAACGATCACGAATGGGCGAAAGCCGATGGAGCCGTGGTTCGCATAGGCATCACTGACTACGCTCAGGATGCGTTGGGGGACGTCGTGTTTGTCGACCTGCCAAAAGTTGGTGCAGACGTCGCGGCGGGCGGAGCACTCGGAGAGATCGAATCAACGAAGTCGGTGTCGGAGATATACGCACCGGTCTCGGGCACGGTGACCAAGGTCAATGACGCACTGGCGACCTCTCCGGAAGTGGTGAATTCAGACCCCTACGGTGAAGGTTGGATCTGTGAGATCACGACTGTGACGTCGACGGAGTTCGATGGTCTGCTCGATGCGGCTGGCTACCAGTCGTTGACGAATAATTAGCCCGACGCCGCCGCGGCAATCTAAGTAATGTGAGTCCCGTGAACTGTCGTCGGTGTGGGGAGATACTGAACGCGAACGCCAACTTCTGTTGGTCGTGTGGCGCGCCTCAACACGACGCAACGTCGCCTGAGACCATTGCGGTGCCCGTTGTGAGTACTGCAGGGTCACTGTCCGGACTTCGCTCAAGTGCGCCGTCACGAAGTCACATGGACCATCTGGTGATCATTTCGGGCCTGGACGCAGGGCGCACATTTGACATTACGAAGGAAGTGACGACCGCTGGTCGTCACGAAGCGAGCGACGTGCTGCTCGATGATGTATCGGTCTCGCGCCATCACGCGATCTTCACGCGCACGGCGAGTGGGCGTATAACCTTGCGGGACCTCAATTCCCTCAATGGCACGTACCTCAATGGTGGTCGCGTGGAGGAGACGACACTGCACTCAGGCGACGAGGTGCAGATCGGGAAATTCAAGTTGGTCTTTTGGGAGGCAACGCTGTGACGAGTCAAGGAACGATGCGTATCGGAGAAGTTCACGCACTCTTGCGACGCGACCATCCCGATATTGAACTTTCGAAGATTCGTTACTACGAAGATAAAGGCCTGGTCCAGCCGTCACGAAGCCGCAAAGGGTACCGCTTGTATTCGGAAAGGGATGTTGCGTGCCTGCGTGAGGCGATTCGATTGGCCAATGAAGAGTTCGTACCGCTACGAGTCGTGCGGGTGCGTTTGATCGAGCAAGGGTTGCTCACTGACGAGCCGATTGCGGTGTCAAATCGTCACGCCGCGCGATCAGCGTCCAACGTGATCTCGATACCCGTACCCGCTGTCTCGGCGCCTTCGAACGAGCCGCGATCCGCAGTGCCGACGCCGATTTCTGCGGCACCCGTTTTGCGCGAATCTGATGATTTGTCATATGACAATTTCTTTACAACTTCAGAGTTCCTTCGAATCTCAGAGTTGGAGGCGTCGGCCGTGAACCAGCTCATCGCCCTTGGACTGATCGTTCCGATCACCGTGGCGAACGAGACCGCGTTCACGGGCTTTGATGTGCGCATCGCTCGCGCGGCGTCGCCGCTCGTCGAACGAGGCGCTGATATCAGGCTTCTGGGCTCGCTTCGACGCGTTGTCGAGCGTGAGGTCGGCATCCTCGAAGACCTCACCCAGCCCGTCCGCACGCGCGCGAGTGGCGGTAGCGCCGACGAGGCACAGCGCCTTGTCGGCGAGGTGGCGAGCGAACTCACCGCTCTTCGTTCCGAGCTTTTTGCACGGGCGTTACGCGACTACCTGGGGCACTAGCGAGGCCGATTTCGAGCCGACGGGGTCTAGGCTGGAGGCATGGTTGAAGTAGTTCTAAGAGCAGTTCGAGTTGATGTGGGTTCGTCAACACCTCTACTCTTGCTCGAAGAAGTTGGCGGTGATCGAGTCCTGCCAATCTTTATCGGGGCCCCCGAAGCGACCGCTATTGCGTACGCGCTCCAGCACGTTGAGGCACCGCGTCCGATGTCACACGATCTGCTCGCGAACGTGATCACCGCCCTTGGGGCGCAGTTGTTCGCCGTCGAGATCACTGAATTGGTCGATAACACCTTCTACGCACACTTACGGCTGCTTCGCGACAACATTGAGACGATCGTCGAAGCGCGCCCGAGTGATGCGGTCGCACTCGCACTACGAAGTGGCGCCCCGATACTTGTCAGTGACTCACTAATGAACGAGCAGGGCAAGTTCATTCACCTCGACGAAGATGTCGAGGACGACGCACCGAGCGAAGCCGAGCTGGTTGCGGAATTGCGTGACTTCCTCGACACGGTGCGCCCGGAGGACTTTGATCAGTGAACAGGGCTCTAAAGATGCTCGGTATGGCCGTGCTGGTGGTGGTGCTCGTGCTCGTTGGTCGTCACCTTTTGAATTCGAAGACGACGACGACAACGCTGCTGCCTAGTACGACGTCCACGGTGCCCACGGCGAAGCCGGTGTCCGTTGCCTGCAAGGGGAGCGACTTCAGCGGTGTTTACAATCAGGGACAAGGTGCCGCCGGAACCATTTTTGCCAGCGTGACGCTCACCAAGGTCACGCCCGGTACTTGCACGTTCAAGGGATATCCGCTCCTCACGCTCCAAGACAAGACCGGAGCAGTCATCACGTCGAAACAACTTGACACTTCGCCGGTTCAATTCCCCGATGCGTTGGCCAACAAGGCGCCCTCACAGCTCTCTTTGTCCGACGGGGCGACCACGACCTTCTCACTGGGCTACTCAGACGTACCCGTAGGTACCCAGGCCTGTGCATCGGCAACGACGCTCAGCGTGCAGTTCGCGCCTGGTGGCTCAGTCGTGACGGTGACACCCGCGTATCCGGTCCAGCCCTGCAACGACAACACCGTCTGGGTCAGCCCGTTCTACTAGTCGTGCGAGCTCTTCGCGAGCACTATGGCTGTACGAGGATGCGTCCCCGGGTCTGAGCGTTTCTGATCTTGTCAAGTGCTTCGGGCAACTCCTCGAGTGTGACGAGCTGATCAACGAGCGGTTCGAAATCAATACTCGTCGCGACGTCGCCAATCGCTCGCCATACTGCACTGCGAGTGTCGTGTCGTGCTTCCACAGCGTCGATGCCGAGAAGGCTCACCGCGCGTGTGATGAACGGGTAGACGTTCGTGTGCAGCTCTGGACTGGCGACCAGGCCACTCGCGGCAACCGCTGCGCCGTAACGGAGCGATCGCAGAATATGGTGGAGCGTTTCGCCACCGATGCAGTCCACGGCCCCGCTCCAGCGTTCGCTGGCCAGGACGCGATCTGGCTTGTCGGCGATCTCGTCGCGACCGATTATGCGCGTTGCTCCTCTATCTTCTAGCCACTGTGATTGCGTGGGTGAACCTGTCGAGGCCACGGGGCGGTAACCGCGCGCAGCGAGGAACGTGACGGCCAGTGAACCGACTCCACCCGTTGCCCCGGTGACGAGGACTTCGCCATCGACGTCGAGACCATGATGTTCGAGCGCGAGTACGCTCGCCATCGCCGTGAAACCCGCCGTCCCTATGGTCATGGCATCGCGTGTCGAGACCGAATCGGGGAGCACACTGAGATACGCGGTGGGAACGTACACGAATTGTGCGAACCCCCCATCGCGCGCAACGCCCAGATCGCCGCCGTGCACTGCGACACGAGTGCCAACGGGCCATTGATCATCCGTTGAGGCCATGATCACTCCCGCGGCGTCAACGC
>JABBNY010000081.1:5489-11726 GCA_019352095.1 Acidobacteriota bacterium | reverse complement strand
CCCACGTCGGGTACGCGATTGCCTTTGGCATGCTGGTGATCTTGTCGGTCACGATGATCCTCTACGGTCTCGTGCGAAAGCGAGCGTCGAAATGGCTTCGATAGGCGTTCCGATTGGCGACTTCATCTCAGAAGAAGAGACGGGCATAGAGCGGCCGACGCCGCTCCCGGGCGCGCGGAAGCGGCGACGCCGATTCAGCGTATGGCGCTTTATCGTGCTATTCGTCGCCGGTGCGTATTTTCTGATCCCCATCGTCGCCGGACTCAAGTTCTCGTTGCAGGACATTGGCGGACACTTCTCGTTCCAGGCGATCCAGAACCTTCCCTCAGCCCCGGGTTTCTCTGGGGCGTTCTGGTTGTCAATGCGCCTCGCCATTGTCACACTCGTGGTCTCGACCTTGTTGATGGTGCCGACCACGATCTATGTACACCTGCGCTTACCGCGCATGCGACGTTTGATGGAGTTCATCACGATCCTGCCGATCGTGATCCCGCCGATCGTCATCATTGCGGGAATCTTGCCGGCGGCGCCGCTGTGGGCGAAGTCGTCGCCCTACCTGCTCAGCTTCTTGTACGTCATCTTGTCCATGCCCTTCATCTATCGCTCGCTCGACGCGGGTCTCAGCGCCATCGACCTCAAGACCTTGGTCGAGGCGGCGCGCTCGCTAGGTGCGAGTTGGATACGGACTTTGACCCAGGTGATCCTGCCCAACTTGCGCCCTGCGTTGTTGTCGGCGATGGTGTTGACCCTGGCGCTGGTGCTGGGTGAGTTCACGATGGCGAGCCTGGACCTGTGGACCACGATCCCGGTGTGGATCGTGCAGTTCAACACGGCAACTTCAGGCCACGTACAAACCGCCGCGTCGATGCTGGGGCTCATCGGTACGTGGGTATTTCTTACAATTATCGTATCTATCGATCGGTCCGAGTCGCGCAAGTCGCGTAGAAAGACGGGAACACTGTGACCAACGTCAACGAGGTGGCGACGTCGCTGCCACTAACACACGCTCGACCCGCCAGCGGGTCACGTGTCGAGTTGGACCAACTCGTTCGCGTCTACGGCTCGGTGCGTGCGCTGGACGGCTTCTCCTTGACCATTGAGCCCGGTGAGTTCGTCGCTCTCCTTGGACCGTCGGGATGTGGCAAGACCACGGTGCTGCGCCAGATAGCGGGCTTCGAGCAGCTCGACAGCGGACGGGTGCTCGTCAATGGTCAAGACCTCTCCAACGTGAGTGCCCAAAAGCGCGACATGGGCATGGTCTTCCAGAGTTATTCGCTGTTTCCCAACATGAACGCGATCAACAACGTGGCGTTCGGTCTTCGCATGCGACACCAGCGCTCGTCGCAGCGTCTGGCAAAGGCTGCAGAGGTCCTCGAGATGGTGGGACTCAGTGACCAGGCGAAGAAGTACCCCCACCAGATGTCGGGCGGTCAACAACAGCGTGTGGCACTCGCGAGGGCGCTCGCCATCGAGCCCCAGGTGCTCTTGCTCGACGAGCCCCTCTCAGCCCTCGATGCCAAGGTGCGCGCGGAGTTGCGTGACCAGATCCGCATGTTGCAGAAGCGACTTTCGATCACGACAATCTTTGTGACCCACGATCAGGAAGAAGCACTCTCGATGGCGGACCGCGTCTGTGTCATGTCCAAGGGTCGCATCGAGCAGATGGCGACGCCGGCCGTGCTGTACCGGCACCCCAACACTGCATTCGTCGCTCAGTTCGTCGGCGTGTCGAGTCGGGTCCCGACGCTCTACCGAGGTGGGAACGTCGACATCTTTGGTCAATCGTGTGTGGTTCGAGGCGACGAGCGACTTTCGGACGGCGCTGAGGTGGACGCGATTCTTCGTCCCGAGGACCTCTCGATCGAGCCGGACCCCCATGGCGTAGGTTTCGTGACGCACAAGAGCTTTCTTGGTGCCACGACGCGCTTGGTCGTGCAGGTGCGCGAGACCCCGGTGCGCATCGACGTGCGAAGTGACCAGGGTGAGGAACTCGAGCTCGGCGCCCACGTCAACGTGAAGGTGATCTCACGAGACGTGCTGGTCGCGCCACGCGTGGTTTCTGACGCCGGTTCTGTGAATCCCTGAGGCGACGCCCAGTGTGGGCGGACCGCAGAAACTTCTAGCGCGCCAGCGCAGCACTCCAGGGTCAGCGAAGGGTTGATGGCGCCCAGGTTCGACGCTATGAGACGTTGCTGAGAAGAGTCTCGGTGTGCCGGTCGCGCGCTACGAACACCACTTAACATGGCGATGTGGCGAAAGCACTGATTGGTATCACTGGACGTCGTTGGTCGGCGAAGACGTTGGGGTCGCACCTGCCCAAGGCAATGCACGAACTGTCGTTCGACCTTCATTTCTCTGACTATCCGCGCTCGGTGGCGCTCGCGGGGGGGCTGCCCGTTGAGCTGACGCGTGACGCCGAGGTGGCGGGAATAGTCGAGCGCATCGACGGCCTCGTCCTGAGCGGCGGGGCCGACCTTGACCCTCGAAGCTACAACGCGCAGCCCGACGAGAACCTCGGGCCGCTCGAACAGGACCGCGACGACTGGGAGTTCGCGCTACTTGACGCAGCGCGTGAACGAGGACTACCGGTGCTTGCTATCTGTCGGGGGTTTCAACTCGTCAACGTCGCCTTCGGGGGCACGTTGCACCAGCACGTCGAACTCGAAGAAGGTGTCGGGCATCCACAGTGGGACGTGAGTGGTCGTCGCCTCACCCACGAGGTCCGGGTCCTCGACGCGACGATTGCGTCAACGCTCTTCCCCGAAGCCCTGGGCGTCAATTCCTTGCACCACCAGACCGTGGACCGGGTGGGCGATGGACTCATCGTGTCCGCCGTCGCACCCGATGGTGTCATTGAAGGCCTCGAGACCCCCGATGGTTCGATCCTCGCGCTGCAGTGGCACCCCGAACTCCTTACGGCACCGGACCGCTCATTCGAGTGGGTGGTGCGCGAGGCGAGTGCACGAATGAAACGTGAGGCGTCACTTCGAGCCTGAGCCGAAGATCACTTCAGTAGTGAGGTGACCTAAGGTCCGCTCTCCAGTGCTACGAGCGTCGTACACCGAACGTGACCGTTCGTGGTCCCTGCGGGCACTTATTTTCGCAGTACTGCGGTGACGCGCGTCAATTTTGCGGGTGTGCCATTTCGATAGTATCGCTGAGACGCTCACAAGCATCGTGGATGACTCATCCAAGGAGACGCAATGACCTCACCAGCCCAAGGACGACTGAGTCGCGATGAATTCTTGGGTCTGATCGAACGAGGCGACGTCGACACCGTGATGCTGGCGATGACCGACATGTACGGTCGCTTGCAAGGCAAGCGCCTCGACGCGTCATTCTTCGTAGAGAACCTCGTAGACGGTGCCGTTGAAGGGTGCAGCTACTTGCTGGCGTCCGATGTTGACATGCGCACCCTTGACGGCTTCGCGCTCACATCGTGGGAACGAGGGTACGGGGACGTCGCCTTTCAACCAGACTTCTCGACGATTCGTCGCGTGCCGTGGCACGAGAAGACCGCGATCATCTTCGCCGACGTCGAGACGGTCGCTGGAACGCCGGTAGCCCCTTCGCCTCGACAGATCCTAAAGAAGCAGGTCACTCGCCTGAGCGAGCGCAACTGGCGCGGACTGACCGGGACCGAACTCGAGTTCATTGTCTTCAACGACACTTACGAAGAGGCTTGGAAGAACGCTTACCGCGACCTGACACCGGTCAATCTCTACAACGTCGACTATTCGCTCCAGGGCACGTCGCGTGTGGAACCGCTGCTCGGACGGATCCGCCGTTCCATGCGCGGCGCGGGCATGGTCGTTGAGTCACTGAAGGGCGAATGTAACTTCGGGCAACACGAGATCGCCTTCAAGTACGACCAACTGGTCGACAAATGTGACGAACACGGACTGTTCAAGCTCGGGGCCAAGGAGATCGCCGCACAAGAGGGCTACAGCCTCACGTTCATGGCCAAGTACGACCAGCGAGAAGGCAACTCCTGCCACATTCACCTTTCGCTGCGCGACGACGAAGGACGTCCCGTCTTCGCGGGATCTGGCGAGCACGGTTTCTCTGCGGTCTTCGAGCACTTCCTCGCGGGCCAACTCGCGTACGCACGCGAACTTTCGCTGTTCCTCGCACCCAACATCAACAGCTACAAGCGCTTCGTGGAGGGATCCTTCGCCCCCACCGCACTGCTCTGGGGCGTCGACAATCGCACCTGCGCGTTTCGTGTGGTGGGACACGGAGCGTCGATCCGCGTCGAGTGTCGGATCCCCGGTGGCGACGTCAATCAGTATCTCGCCGTGTCGGCGCTGGTGGCGGCGGGCCTTCGCGGGGTCGAGGAATCACTCGAACTCCCAGAGGCCTTCGCTGGGAACGCGTACACGGCTGACGCACCTCGCGTACCGACGTCGCTGCACGAGGCGCTTGAGTTGTTCGACGCGAGCGCCGTTGCGCGCGAGGCCTTCTCCGACGAGGTGGTGGACCACTACGTGCACGCCGCTCGCACTGAGGTCGCCGCCTACGGCGCAGCCGTGACGGACTGGGAACGCTACCGAGGATTTGAAAGGCTATGAACACACCACTCTCCATCATCAACCCCGCGACCGAAGAACCGGTCGCCTCGATTGACATGTTCGACCTCGAACAGACCGACCGAGCCATCGAACGCGCCCAACGCGTCTCGGCGTCGTGGCGCGCGGTGACGCCCGCAGATCGGGCGCGACTGCTTCGTCGATTCTCTGAGGTGGTCGACGCCCACATCGAAGAACTGGCCCGTCTCGAGGTCGCCAATTCCGGACACACCATCTCTAATGCGCGCTGGGAGGCGGGCAACGTCCGTGACGTGCTCGCGTACTACTCGGGTGCCCCCGAGCGTCACTCGGGGCGTCAGATACCAGTCGCGGGCGGGGTCGATATGACCTTTTATGAGCCGCTCGGGGTCGTTGGGATCATCGTGCCGTGGAACTTTCCCATGCCGATCGCCGGCTGGGGGCTCGCGCCCGCGCTGGCGGCTGGCAACACGGTCGTGATGAAGCCGGCGACGCTCACGCCACTCACCGCGATGCGCCTCGCGGAACTCGCCCTCGACGCGGGGATACCCGAGGGTGTGTTCCAGGTCGTGCCCGGTGAGGGCGCCACAGTTGGTTACCGTTTCGTGACCCACGAGGCGGTGCGCAAGGTCTGTTTCACCGGATCAAACGCCGCGGGGCGCGAGGTCATGCGCGGCTGTGCGGATCAGGTCAAGCGGGTCACGCTCGAGCTCGGCGGCAAGAGTGCGAACATCATCTTCTCCGACAGCGACCTCGAACGAGCGGCGGCAAGTGCACCGTACGCAGTGTTCGACAACGCTGGCCAGGACTGCTGCGCGCGTTCGAGGATCCTCGTCGAGGCCTCGGCGTACGACAAGTTTATGGAACTCTTCGAGGTTGCCGTGCGTAATGTGCGCGTCCTCGATCCGAGCCACGACGACAGTGAGATGGGCCCCCTCATCACCGCTCGCCAGCGTGAGAGTGTCGCGGCGTACGTCGACGAGGCCAACGTGGCCTTTCGTGGCGAGGCGCCGAGCGGCCCCGGGTACTGGTTCGCGCCGACCGTGCTCGAAACGCCCGATCGGACGTGTCGAGCGTTCAACGAGGAGATCTTTGGCCCCGTCGTGTCAGTGGTCAGGTTCGAGGGGGAGGCTGAGGCGTTGGCGATTGCCAACGACGGACCCTACGGTCTCTCGGGTTCGATCTGGACGCGCGACGTCGGGAGAGCCTTGCGCGTCGCGAGAGGTGTGGAGACCGGAGCGTTGTCGGTGAACTCGAACTCGTCGGTGCGCTATTCGACCCCCTTTGGCGGGTTCAAGCAGTCGGGCATTGGACGTGAGCTCGGCCCCGACGCGCTCAAGAGCTTCAGTGAAGAAAAGAATGTATTCATAGCAATGGAGGAATAGTGGGTCGTCTCGACAACAAGGTTGCAGTAATTACGGGGGCCGCGAGCGGCATCGGCCGCGCGACGGCGCGGCGCTTCGCAGCCGAGGGGGCCAAGGTCGTCGTCGCCGACATCGCCCGAGACGAGGGGACTGAGCTCGCGAACGAGGTCGGGGGGAGCTACGTACACGTCGATGTCGCCAACGAGGCCAGCGTCGAAGCGCTCTACAACACGACCGCCGAGATCTACGGCGGGATCGATGTGCTCTTCAATAACGCGGGTATCTCTCCCGCCGATGACGACTCGATCCTGACGACTGGACTCGAC
>JABBNY010000081.1:5015-5479 GCA_019352095.1 Acidobacteriota bacterium | reverse complement strand
GTCGAGTCCAGGACGTGAACCTGACGTCGGTGTACCTGTGCTGTCGCTACGGCCTCCCTCACCTGCAACAGCGTGGTGGCGGCTCTATCATCAACACCGCCTCGTTTGTGGCGATGCTCGGCTCGGCGACGTCCCAGATCTCCTACACCGCTTCCAAGGGCGGCGTTCTGTCGATGAGTCGTGAACTCGGTGTTCAGTTCGCGCGCGAGGGAATCCGGGTCAACGCGCTGTGCCCCGGACCGGTCAATACACCGCTGCTCCAAGAGCTCTTCGCGAAGGACCCCGAGCGGGCGGCACGTCGACTGGTGCATGTGCCGATGGGACGCTTCGCGGAGGCTGAGGAAATCGCGAGTGCCGTCTTGTTCCTCGCGAGCGACGACTCCTCGTTCATGACCGCCTCGACGTTCCTCGTCGACGGTGGCATCCACGCGGCCTACGTGACACCACTGTGAACTGGTGCGATG
>JABBNY010000081.1:0-4936 GCA_019352095.1 Acidobacteriota bacterium | reverse complement strand
GGGACATCACACTGCAGTGATGACCTCAGGTGGTCTCGAGCAGCGGTTCATCAAGACCCGGCGTGAAGTATTCGTTAAGGTACTTCTCTCCTTCGTCACAACAGATCGTCACCACAGTCGCACCGCGTGGTAGTTCGGCGATGACCTGACGCGCCACCACCATGTTGGCCCCTGAACTCGGCCCCACGAGCAGACCGTGCTCTCGCGCGAGACGTCGCATCTCGGCGATCGCGTCGTCACTGTGGACGGGCACGACCCGGTCCACGAGCTCGTGGTGGCGCTGGTAGATGGTCGGGACGAAACCGTCGGAGATCCCTTCGATGCGATGTAGGCCTGCGTCGCCGCACGAGATCGTGCACGACTCGCTCGGTTCGAGCGCGACGATCATGGTCACAGGATTGACGGAGCGAAACGCTTGACCGACGCCGATCAGCGTGCCGCCGGTGCCCACACCCATGACCAACGCGTCGGGGACACGTCCCTCGGGGAGTTGCGCGAGGATCTCGGGTCCGAGCCAGGTCCGGTTCTCTTCCACGTTCCACTCGGATTCGAACTGGTGGGGTGCGAAGAAGCCGGGCTGGTCACCGAGCCGGTTGGCTTCGATGAGCGCTTCATTGACGTGAAAGTCACCGATGTTGAGTAGTTGTGCGCCAAAGGCGTTGGAGATGGCCGCACGTTCACGGCTCATGCCGTTGGGCATGACGACGAGCATCTTGTAGCCCTTCACCGCGGCGACCATGCTCATGGCGTTACCGGTGTTGCCACTCGACGCCTCGACAATCGTGTCACCCGGCTTCAAGAGGCCTTCGCGCTCGGCACGTTCAATGATGTAGCGCGCCATGCGCGCCTTGATCGAACCCGAAGGATTGAGATATTCGAGTTTGAGCCATGCACCGTCGACCTCGATGAGCGGCGTCGACCCGATGGCGTCCAGCACGTTCTTTGAGACCCCCTGACCAGCGTTCACTGGAACCCCTCCTCATCAATGGACCCGCACACGTCACCCTAGTGGTGGCCATTGTGGTCTTATTGAGGGCCCTCGTCGCGCAGCGCTGGCGGCGTGCGGGCTACAAGGGCAGTCCCGCGCGCGAGAACTCGTGGCGAACCAGCTCGGTGTACTTCGCTAGCTGTGCGGCCCGCTCGTGCTCGTCCCAGTGCAGCTCGGGGGCGACGAGGCGGGCGATCTCGCCAGCGCTCTCGAGCGTCGCTCGTGCATCGATGAGGTGCGCGCGCGTGCGACGGGTGAGTAGGTCGATGAGCGAGACGGCCATCTCGTTGCGTGCGCCGTACACGAACTCCGCCTTCACGTAGTTGAGACCGGGGATGGCGACGTCGGCCAGTTCTGGATGCTCCTCGATCAGCGCGAGCAGCGTCGGGGTGTCGCTACCGAAACGTTGATAGAGGTGCGTCTCGAGTGCGGACGAGGGTCGCCACGCGCCACTCCCGTGTAGTCGCAGGTTCTTGGTTCGAACCCGACCGAGTGACGCCACGTAGGGCGACAGGGCGTCAACGGTGTCTTCGGCCATCTGTCGATACGTGGTCCACTTGCCACCGGTGATGTGCACGACGCCATCTTTTGAATCGGTGACCTGGTGACGTCGAGAGAGATCGGCCGTGCGTTCGCTCACCCGTTCATTGTCATTCGCCGAGAGCAGGGGGCG
This sequence comes from Acidobacteriota bacterium, assembly GCA_019352095.1. GTDB lineage: Bacteria > Actinomycetota > Acidimicrobiia > Acidimicrobiales > RAAP-2 > RAAP-2. The sequence goes on along the minus strand of JABBNY010000081.1, from coordinate 3,275 downwards.
AAGACCGGCCCAGAGGCCGGTCACGTCGTTGACGCTCAGGTCCGATGACGTCGAGGCGTTGACGGTGTCGAGCAGGTAGCGCACGTCCTCGGGCGTGCAGTCGGGTTGATCGAGGTCGCCGTCGTAGGCGGTGTCGGTGGTGCCGATGAAGGTGAAAGGTGCGTCCTCGACGGGAATGATGAAGATGCTGCGACGTTCACCGGGCACGGCGAAAACCGCCGCTACATCGGCGGGCAGTCGATCGCGCGGCACGGTCAGGTGCACACCCTTGGCTGGGGTGATCCGGTGCGACGGAGTGTGCTCGGTCATGGCGAAGATCTGGTCCGCCCACACGCCGGTGGCGTTGACGATTGAACGCGCAGACACGCTGAAGAGTGTCTGGTCCACTTCATTTCGACAGATGACACCGGTGACGCGACCGTCGCTCGTGCGACTGATGTCGATCGCGCGCACGTAGTTCGCGACGTCGGCGTTGAAGTCGAGAGCGGCCGTTCTCGCCAGGGTGAGCGCCACGCGCGCGTCGTCGCCTCGCGCGTCGTGGTAGAGGAACCCGGCCACGAGACGATCGGTGTGCAACGTTGGAAGGTGCGAGAGGGCCTCACGCTTTGTTATCTTGCGGTGACGATGTCCAATACGCCATCCTCCGGTGAGGTCGTAGATACGCAGCGCGGCGCTGTAGCTCTTCGCGACGGTCTTTGAGACCACACCATTGTTGCCAAAGAGGGGGATCAGGAAGGGGAGCGGTCGCACGAGGAATGGCGCGTTCTCGAGCAGGCGCTGGCGTTCACGAAGGTTCTCATAGACCAGACGGAATTCTCGCTGTTGGAGGTAGCGAAGACCGCCGTGGACCATCTTGGACGACTTGGAACTGGTGCCCGACGCGATGTCACCCGCATCGATGAGTGCCACCTTCAACCCGCGAGAGGCACTGTCGAGTGCGACACCCGCGCCCGTTATGCCCGCCCCGATGACCACGACGTCGTAGGGCGTGTCGATGAGGGCGCGAAGCGCCGTGTCGCGGCTGAAATTATTCATGAAACATGTTGGCACAATGGCGTCAATGCCCATTATCGAGGGGAGCCACGAGGACGACGGGACCGACTCCGTCGACGCGAACAGCGAGGCACCCCTCGACAATGGACCACGATGCGTGGGGTCGCGTCGTGAGTGTGTGGGCTGTGTGCGATGACAATTGGTTGAAAATTTGATGTGAAAGTCTTGACGCGCCACTTTCGCGCACAGAGCGTGCGCGCGCTGGGTCGTTGGCGCACCGTGAGCGCCATGTGCGCCACGTATGGCGTGAGAAAGGTGCGAGTACACGGGTACGATTGGGTATCTTGAGATACGCCTATGACCTCGGTCGCTGAAGTCCTCGGTGGCCGCTACCGCATCGTACGCCTCTTGGGCAGAGGCGGGATGTCTGACGTCTACGAAGCCTTCGATATCGTCACCGGTGACTCGGTGGCCATCAAGGTCGTGCGCTCGGGGGACCCTGACATCGGACGTCGCCTGTCCCAGGAAGCTCGGGCCCTCGAGAGTTTCCAGCATCCGGGTCTCATCCGATTGCTCGATATTGGTGAAACCGGTGACCAGTCGTATCTGGTGATGGAACTGATCACGGGCACAACACTCGCCCAGACGCTACGCGCAGGCGCTCTCTCGTCGAGAGAGACCGCGAACCTCGGTGCGCGCCTCGCCGATGCGCTGTCCTACGTCCACGAGCGCGGTGTTGTCCATCGCGACGTGAAGCCGTCCAATGTCCTGCTCTCAAACGACGGCGATCCGTGGCTCGGTGACTTCGGCATCGCCATGCTCCACGACGCGTCGGTCCTCACCGCGACGGGCGCCACCATGGGGACCGTGTCGTATATGGCACCCGAGCAGTTGGAGGATCATCAGGTGGGTCCGGCTGCGGACATCTGGTCGCTCGGGATCATCCTGCTCGAGTGTCTCACCGGTCGGCGGGTCTACGAAGGGACACCGAGCGAGGTGCTGGCTCGCCGGCTCGCCGGACCGGTCGTCGTACCAGAGCGACTGGCGATCCCGTGGAGGTTGGTGCTCGCCGGGATGTTGAGCCATCAGCCCGAAGAACGACTGAAGGGCTCTGAGGTGGCGGCTCTTCTCGCCTCGAGTGCCTACGACGCGCCGACGCCGGTGCCCGACAGTGACATCACCACACAACTGAGCGCGGGTGTGGTGGAGCGAACCCAAATGATGCCGGGTGTCGTACTTTCAGGGGCGGCGCTCGACGACACCCGCGTCGTCCAGCACTCGCCGACCGTGCAGCCTCGTCCCAGGGTCAACAAGTGGTATCCACGCCTGGGTGGGCTTGTGGGCCTCGCTGCGGTGATGGGTGTGGCATTTTACTTGAGCGCCAGTTCACCACCGCTGAAGCACCCGCCCACGACGACGTCACCGCCCACGACGACGACGGTGCTCGCGGGTACCGCCGCACTTCAAGCGCTGCAGAGTCAGGTCAACGCGGGCGAGGTCGCCGGCACGATCAATCGTGCGTCGGGCGACGCGATCACCCAGCCAGCGTTTGCGGCACAATCGGCGTACACGACGGGTGCGACCAAGACGGCCGCCACCGATCTCGCACTCGCCTCCAGCGCGATTTCTGGTGGGGTGCTCAATCACACCATTGGTCCCGTTGAGGGACAACTGTTGCAGGAGGATCTGGCGCTACTCGCGAGCGCACTCAACCTCAGCTCGGCGGTCACTCCTCCAACCACCACCACCACGACCACCACTTCGCCAACCTTGACAATTCCGACGTTCCCCTCGTTCGGCAATCCAGGAGGACCGGGGAACAGCGGGCGCAATTGACCAGGCGCATCCGCTCGTCACCCACGACCCCCTCGTCGTCCAGTCTCACTAGGATGATCAGTCCAAAGGTCTTGAGCCACGGCGTGAATCCACTGACGAATCGCGAGTGTGGTCCAGTTCTCGGGTCAGAGTGGGCGCAGATGAAACGACGCGGTGAGTGGGCGACACTTGTGCGCCCTGAAGGCACCACCAGATGACGACCATTCCGCGCTTTTCGCGCACGAACCTCGTCGGAGCGATCCCGAGTCTGCTGGCATCATCGGGCAAAGCCGCGGGGGTGTTCTCCTTGTCGGCGGTGGTGTTGGTCTTGGTTGCGCTGCCGTCCAAGCACTTCACCCGTGGCGCCTTCATCCTGGTACTCATCGGTCTCTCGATTGCGATCGTGCAATCGTGACGAGAATCATGGAAACTCCCCAGAGCCGATCATCGAAATTCCCCACCCTGTG
>JABBNY010000080.1 GCA_019352095.1 Acidobacteriota bacterium | reverse complement strand
GAGTGGAGCGTCGCCGCGGTGCCCGCGTGAACGTTGACGCGCTCGAACATGCGGTGCACCGCGTGGTAGTTGAGGGGCCGGATCGGTCGGCGCAGCGTCCAGAACAACGGCTGGCGGCGTCCTTGGGGGATGAGGCCTTCGCTCTGCACCTGGTAGAGCCGAAGCCAGACGAACGCGTCGCTCGAGGCCGGGAGCTCCTGGACGGCGCGACTGCCCTTGCGCACCACCGAGATCACCTGGCGTCCTGGGTCAACGTCACTTCGGGTGGCCGACAACAACTCCGACGCGCGCGCTCCGGTCGAGACGTAAAAGGCCACCAGCGCTCGGTCGCGGTGCGATCGAAGCTGGGCGAAGATCTCGTTGAACTCCTCGTCGCCGATGGCCCGCGGGATCCGGGTCGGCACCGTGGGCCGGTAGAGACCACTGCGCACGTTGCGGTGGCGCTGCATCGGGTTGTGGTGCGCGTGAGCTCGCTCGTCGCGCCGCGAGCGATCGAGCGGGAAAGGGGTTCAGGATCGGTCCCGTGCCCGCTTCTCGGTGAAGTCGTAGAAACCACGCAACACCGTCTCGCTGTGGGCGCGCACCGACGGTGCGTAACGATTCGCCGGTGCGAGGGCGGGCGTCTCGGCGAGTTCTCCCGGGTGACGCCAGTGCGGACGAACCGGCTTGGTCGCGAGCTGCATCCATCGTGAGAAGTCACGCGCCTCGGCGCGCGCGGCGCGCTCCCAGGGAACCTCGAGCGACCAGAGGAACCGGAACCACCGCAGCAGGTCCATCCCGTAGGAACGAAGAGTGGCCGGCGAACGCCCCGACGCCTGAAGGTCGGCGAAGAATGCACGGACCGCCTCCAGCGGATTCCCGTCGGGGTCAATGAGCTGGAAGGGATCCCACGGATCGTTAGTGGCGAACAGCCGACCCGATCGAACCACAACCATCGTCGCCACGTCACTTGAGTTCTCCGTACCTGATGTCATGGGTGGTTGTCTAACACGCCACTGGCGAGAACCTAGGGATGATCAGGAGTGATCTGTGAGTAAGTTCAGTCAATAGGTGACGATCACGGTGGACCTTGGGAGTTGAGAAGATCGGCACGTCGTAGGGCAAGAGCGGGGCCGGCAGTAGCAGTCCGCGCTCGTTGGCTCTGAAGGCTTCGAGTGGTCGACACCGCGTGGTGCCGTGGATGCGCATCCCCGCGTCGTCGCGACACCACGCCTCGGCGCGACGCTGCGCGTCGGACAGATCCACGAACGTCTCACCGGCGAAAAAGCGTCGGCGCACGTAGGGCACTTGGCGTTCGACTTTCGGCTTATCCTTGGGCCGGCGAACCCGCGCAGCGTCGATGAGGAAGCCGCGGTCCTGGGAGTACTCGAGGAACGTGTCGTTGAAGCGAGGGTTGGTGGGATCAGCCGTGGTCACTACCGGCGAGAGATTGTCGGGGATGAGGATCGCGAAGACGCCGTGAAAGAACGTCCAGGCGGCGTCGAGTCCTTCAATGACGTCCTCGGTGCGCTGGCCGTAGGTGAGCCACACGAACATGTGGCGACTCCACACCGCCACCACGATGAGGGCGTGCACCACGCGACGTCGATCGGTGTGCGGATCGAACAGCATTCCCATGCGACCGAAGTCGGTCTGCAACTCTTGACCCGGTTCACCGTCGGCGACTCGCACCGTGTTGTTGCGTGGCTTGGTGAACTTCTCGGAGCAGAATCGCTGCAGGGTGCGACTCGGAACCTGCACGCCACGTCGGACGAGCAAGTCGCCGATCTTGGCGACGGTGAGATCGTCATCGACCCACTGCTTGATCTGTTCTTCGTGCGTGGTGAGCAGCTCCCACGACGTGCCGTGTTCACCAGCCCGCGAAGGGCGAACTACTTGGCGCACGCGTCCGACGAACTCATCGGTGAGCTGCTCATCGCCACCACTTCGCGTGAGGCCGAGTTCTTGGGCCGCGTCGATGTAGCGCTGGGCGGTCTTGCGATCGACGCCGGCACCTTGGGCGATGATGCGTACTCCTGCGTCACCGCGCAGCCACCGTCGAAGAACCTCTAGTACTTGGATCATTGTTATCTCCACATATGTCAAGGGACACACCTTTCGCTATCGATAGATGTGTCCAGCCGAGTTGAATCTCGGTCGACAGTGGTGGACTCTGGAGTGGTCCCTTATTCGTGGCGGAAGGGTGGTCCCTTACTCGTGGCGGAAGGGTGGTCCCTTACTCGTGGCGGAACTACCTGCCAAGTGGTCCCTTACTCGTGGCGGAACTACCCGGTAGGTGGTCCCTTACTCGTGGCGGGAACACCGTCGTGTGGCCCCTTATTCGTGGCGGCTGACAAAAATATTGTTCGAATACGCAACTCACTCATCAACCCTCACTGGTCGTACCCGTCGCGAATCACATTACGCGGGGACCTCAGTCAGTGAGCCAAGTGGATCACTTCAAAGGGATCCGCGCAAGGCTGCGGGGACCCGGTCAAGGTCGTCCTTGGACTGCACCGAGAGGTCGGTGCCCTTGGGCATGTATTGACGCAGGAGTCCGTTCGTGTTCTCATTCGAGGCGCATCGCGATTGGCCGGATAATAGGGGTGAGTGGGAATCACAGAAGTAAATGGGCACGTCAGTGGCGATGGTGAAGTTCACGTGTCGAGCCATCTCCTTTCCCTGTCCCAGGTGATGGTGCGGGGCAGTGACTCAATGGCTTCGCGCATCGCTCGCTCGACCTCCTCGGCACCGGATCGCATAGGAAAAAAGAGTTAACACACGTGACTTGACGTACCATTGGCAAATGACCGATAGGGATTCCACCATTGTTGACGAGGACGAGGTCAGCGGAAATGACATACTTGAGCAGCCCATCGACCCCATCGATAGGTTGACATCTGAGGAGAGCGACGACTTGGTCGACGCAGAGTCAACTGTTACGGCAATCACCTATTCGGGCCAGGATTTCGATGCCATAGGACTTGTTAGGCGAATCGGAGAAGACGGCATTCTCATTCCAACATTTGGGCACGGGGACGAACGCATCACCTCCGCTGGGTTTCAACGATCATTCGTTTGGAGTCGACCTCAAATGGATCGTTTTGTTGAATCGCTTCTCCTCGGCTATCCGGTGCCAGGAATTTTTCTTGTAAGACAAGGAGATCGACGTTATCTGGTCCTAGACGGGCAGCAACGCCTACGCACCTTGCAACTGTTTGTCGATGGAATCTACGAGGGCAAAGAGTTTTCTCTACAGAACGTTTCGGATCGGTTCAAAGGATTGACATACAAAAGTCTTCCTGAAGAGCTCCGGCGTCTTTTCGACGATACTTTTATACCTGCAACAATTGTGGGAACTGACGGAACCATTGAATCCCTCGAGGCGATCTATCAGATCTTTGAGCGACTCAATTCGGGTGGGACTCAATTAACTCCTCACGAGATACGCATTGCGTTGTTCGCGGGACCTTTTATCGACTTCCTCGAGGAACTCAATGCAACGGGTGATTGGAGGTTTCTATATGGAAAGCGGTCACCCAGGCTTCGTGACCAGGAATTGATCCTAAGGATCCTTGGACTCTTCACGATGTCGTCAAATTACAAACGGCCACTGAAGTCATTCTTGAATGGTGTCGTCGCCGCGAATCGGGACATGAGCACCGTCGACTCTGTGAAATTGCGGAGCTTGTTCATGCAATCCAGCCGTCTAATTCGGAATTCAAGCGGTAGAGAGGCTCTTCGATGGAAGTCTTCTCAGATTAACGTCGCTCTTACCGAAGCTGTCTTCGTCGGGCTCATGAAGAGACTTGATGGAGAAATGAATATTACTGAAGATGAAGTTGCGGCCGCAATCCAAGAGATTCGTGAGAATCCGCGAACTGAAGTAGCGATTAGTCGAGCGACTGCGGATGAGGAGAGCGTCAAGACCCGCCTCGAAGTTGCGATCAGCCGTTTTGCTGAGGCGTAACAATGTGGGATGGGCCGTGGCCATCTCAACCAATGGCACAAGCTGAGCGGTCGTTGATTGACCTGGCAGTGCTTGTTGATAAACCACCGAGAGGTCAGCCTGACGAAGTGTCGCACGCAATGGCCAGGTTTCTCGTGATTCGAACGTGTGGCTACCTCGAACAGACCGTTGAAGATAGTTGCAGAGCCCTTGTGGTCAGTAAGTCCAGTCCAATGGTGGCTTCATATGGAAATAGCTGGCTCGGAAGGGGAGCAAGTCCGTCGCCTGCCAATCTTGTGGCATTGGTCCAGCGGTTTGATCATAAATGGAGCGAAGAGTTGTACCAACTATTTGCGGACAACGACGAATTTCTCTCTCGAGAGACCAAGTTCTTGGTAAATAGACGGAACAAAATTGCCCACGGACTTTCTGAAGGAATCGGAGCGCGCAAGGCACTCGACTTGGTCGAATCAACTGCAGAAGTCGCAGAATGGTTTCTTGAGAAGTTTGATCCTCGCTAGTCAATTCGACTCACAAGATAATTTGCCGAGGAGAGCGTAAACGGATTGGTCATTCAAATTACGACAACCGAATCGCGTCAGACACAACTCCTGATAGAAAGCTTTTCATTGCTTGATGTTGAGCGTGTCTGGAATGAGAATTGACCCAGTGGGCAACCTGATATCGGAAAGTTCCGAAGGCTCGAGTTTCCACATGTCATTTCCGTACTCTCGCGCGTGTTGCCGAAGACTCTTTAGGACTGTTGGGTGGTTGAGGACTTCGAAAAGGGCTTCAACGTCGACACCGGGTCGAGGTTCGATCGCGAGCCAGTTGTTGAGGACGACCGCTCCAACTTGATTGCGTACGAATCGCGCATTTGGGCCCCGGTTGATGTATGTCGCCACAATCGGAGAACGCACATTGGGATTCACTTGATGCCATTTTCGTTTTGCGCTGACCCTGTCTTTGACGAGTCTTCGGTCCAGCAGACCATACGTATCGAGACCATGGTCGAGATACTCCGCTAGTGGTCCTTCTCTTCTGATCTTTTGTGGATTGAGCAGCCATCGACGCGTCGATGAAGGGAGCGCGCTTAGTGATTCCTGGGTTACTAATTCTGAATGCAATTGTTTAGGACTAGGCAGGCATGCCACCACGGAGCATCTTGCAATGCCCAATTCCTTGCGTAACCCTTCACTCAGAACAAAAAATTCATTGCAACCGGTTGCGACGCCACGACGGACCTTTGCGAGATCTCCTAGTCGGGGACCAGTGGAGAGACTCACCGGGATGCGGCTCCACTTCTTATTACTTGAGAGGCGGACGTGTTGGCCCACATCGCGATTGGTTATGGCTCGGTGCACATCGAGTCCGCGACCCGACGATGATTGAATCAGCCTGGTGTCTTTCGTTTTGGCGCCCTTGGTAATGAAAGTGATTGTCGCAGTTGTGACCGCATGTTCGAAGACCGATTCCGCCGCTGGGATACCAACGATGGTTTCAACATGTGCGTGCGCCAATACATATTCTTTAATCGGTACGGCGTAGATTTTGTCCAGCCAATGAGAAGGAGTGATGAAGGCGAGTCGCGCGCCTGGTGAACTGATTTCGATTGCACGGATCAGAAAGAGCGCATGAAGTGATGAAAGTTGACTGAAGTCAATCCCCAATCGTTTTCGAAATCCTCCATAGATTGCCTCCTTTTGTCGTGCCGAAAGCTCCTGGTGTCGCGTATAAGGCGGATTACAAATAATCCCATCGGGAGCGCCAGGTATCTCGTCGAGCAAAAAGTCGGCCGTGCGGAACTCAACTCCTTCTAGCCTTCGCAGCCGTACGTTTGCGACGGCCATCTCGACGGCCAATGGATCGACGTCAAGTCCAACGAGCCGTGTTTCGCCCATTTCTTCGTGCGCTGCTGCGATGAGCAAAGATCCCGACCCGCAACCTGGATCAAGGATCTGCGAAGGCTTCCCTTCGAGGACCCAGCGGGCCATCACGCGGCCGAGGTCTATTGGCGTGAAAAACTGACCAAGTCGGCGACGGTCTCGTCCAGGGATGACCCGCTCGTATGCGGAACCTATGACGTCGCAGCCATCAGTCCATGCCGGATTTCCTATCTTGTCGTCCAAGCCGAGAAGAGTACGGCTGAACGCATTCCGAATTGAGCGCACTGATTGAACTCGGGATTGAGCATTGACGCGCTGCGCGAGTTGGTCTACGGCTTCAGAAGAGGCTGGCATCGCAACAAATGTAGGCGACCCTTGCGACTTCCACCTGGACTTTGCTTGATAATCTCACGCCGCACCTTCAGTCGTGACACATGCACCTGCTAGAAAGCATGGTGACCCAAAAGTCACGTCACGGAAAAGGGTGTCGAAATGGCGCAAATAACTGACTCGCAGCGAACGGCAAGGATTCAGGAACTCCTGAACGAGATGAATAAGATGCCTCCGGAGCGCCACGAGACAATGCGCGTGCATCTCACCACCGGCGAGACTTTGTGCGACGTTATTCAAATGCGCGCAGATGAAGTCCTATTAAACCACCGGTCGCATCGAATTCGATCGCAGATTGAAGGCGATCCGGAGTGGGAGGCTGTCAAGTCTGACCCCACTGGCGAGGCAGCGCAGCGAATAGTTCAAGATCGAGTCCGACACGCAAGGAGTGATCAAGAATTTAGCGAATTGCGAGAATCGCTGATCCGCGAGGGCCAAACCGAGCCCGGTGTCATGACACGTGATGGCGTCCTCGTGAACGCAAACACTAGAGCCGTCGCAATGAGAGAAATGGACGAACCCGACAGGCGAAATATTCGTGTTGCCGTATTGCCCACAACACTTCAGCCTGACGAGATCGGGCTGTTGGAGCTTCGACTGCAAATGCAGAAGGAACTTAAAATTGAATACACGCTGACGAATCATCTGCTTTTTATCGAAGAATTGTCCAATGAGCGCGGCATGTCGAACGATGCAATTGCTAGGGAAATGTTCCCTGAGAATCCCAAAAAAGGTGCGCTCGAGGTCCCTCTAAGACTCAAGTATCTTGACCTCATTCGAAGGATGCAGCGAATTCCTACCAAGCCTCTCCGACTCAGGGAGTTTGATGTGTTGGCCCTTCAGCACATGCGCGACGTCTATAACAAGCATGAGCGCCTTCAAGAGCAGGATCCAGTCGGGGCGCGGATTTACCTCGAGAGTTTCCTATTGTCAGTTCTCGTCGGTGTGGTGTCGGTTCACCAAATACGAGAGATTGACGCCGATTTTGTCAAGACTTACGTCATGCCCACCCTGGACGACGATCAAGAAGTCGGCACATATGTAACCAAACTTGTTGAGCCATCGACGGCGCAGGAGAATGCGCCGAGCGGCGCCAAGGCACTTGGTGGTGGGCCGAACTCTCAAGCGAAAATTGACGAGCCGAACGTTCTGGGTCTGATCGACGCAATCTCTGGTCGGGATCGCAATGTGAAAATTCTGGGAACGAATCTTGTTTTGGAAAAGCGCGATGTGAAGGACGCCGTCAACTTCGCCTTCGTAGCGGCGATCAAGGACAAGCGACGAGATGAGAGAGAGGCGAATCGCCTCGAAGCACCAAACGAAGCAGTTAAGGGCGCGATACGCGAGATGGTAAGAGTAAACGATTCTCTCAAGGCTGCTTTAGGTGATCCGGAGTTCGACAGCGCTCATCGGAAAACGCTTGAAGCGAACTTTAAGAAATTATGTCGGACGCTTCGCTCACTGGAAGCGGCACTTGCAAAAGCCGGAGTTACGGGATCCTGACGACTGGAATTCTATTGATTACGATTTTTCTCGTTGATGATCCCCCTGCCGTGGTCTTGCAACGTTCGAGTGAAGTGCCCTTGGAATTGTGGAACTCTGTCGGCCGAAACATTGCACCCGGAATTGTGAGCCGCGTCGATAGTGATTCGGTATCGGTCCCCGTTGACCGTTTTCTAGCTTCACGCATTTGGTTAAGTCAGGTGCTAACCGAGTACCAATGTGATGCCGTATGGGATCAGGGTATTCAGGCACTTCTCGATCGGGCTGACGCAGAACGGATGGAAGTCGAAAGAGGCGATCGACGAGACCGAGTTGGTCGACCTTCTCGGACGTTCTCGGTTAGTAAGAGATCTCCGTCCGTTTCAACTTCGTGACTTGGCTAGTGTTTTGGCGTTGTCGCACGGGGCTAACTTCTCTGTGCCGGGGTCGGGAAAGACGACCGTGACGTACGCACTTTATGAAGTCGAGCGGATTCGACAGCGAGTCGATCGTCTGTTGGTGGTGGCGCCACTTTCGGCTTTTGACTCATGGATTGATGAAGCCCAGGAAACGTTGTTACCTGTTCCCGTGGTAGTGCGCTTCGAAGATGGCGTCCCGCCCAATGCGGAGGTCGTTCTCATCAACTACCAGCGGCTTGCGTCGAGGTATCGAGAAGTAGCAGAGTGGGTATCTCGGCATAGAACTCACGTAGTTCTCGACGAAGCACATCGGATGAAGCGTGGACGTAACGGTGAGTGGGGAAATCGATGCCTCGATCTTGCGCAACTCGCCGTGCGACGCGACATCCTGACGGGTACTCCGGCTCCGCAACACCCGTCAGATTTTGTAGCGCTCCTAAATTTTCTTTGGCCACATCGAGCAAACTTGATACTGCCCTCGAATGCGTTGCAGCCCGTCCCGCCGCCGGGGTCAATGGCCGAGGTTTCACGCCGAATCAGTCCCTTCTACGCCAGGACACGCAAGGACGAGCTCGGACTTCAGAAACCGGTGTTGCGAGTCGAACTCGTCGAGATGAAGTCCATTCAAAGCGAGATCTACAACGCTTTGAGGCGCAGATATAACCAAGCGGTTGCGACTCATGCAACTGACCAGGCGTTACTTCGAGGGCTGGGTGAGGTGGTCATGTACTTGCTGGAGGCCGCCACCAATCCCGGGCTCCTCGCCCCGGCGATTGGGGGCGAGACATCACCAACACATTGGCCACCCAATCCCGTTCCACCTGGAAGCCATCTTTCAGAGCAGATTCTCGCCTACGGTCGACACGAGGTTCCGAAGAAGTTTGAGAAACTCGCATCCCTCGTTGCCGCTAACGCTCGTGAAGGCCGAAAGTCCCTCGTTTGGTCGAACTTCATCGGCAACATCACAGAGTTGCGCGACAGAGTGCTCGCTCCACACGAACCCGCAGTTGTATATGGGGGCATCCCCTCTCATGCCGATGGAAGAATGGGTTCTCGAGAATACGAGCTCCGGCGTTTTCGCGAGGATCAGGATTGTATGGTCCTCATTGCGAATCCAGCGGCGATGTCCGAAGGTGTGAGCTTGCATCAAACGTGTCACGAGGCGATCTACCTCGATCGCACCTTCAACGCTGGACAGTACTTGCAATCACTTGATCGAATTCATCGGCTTGGTTTATCGCCAGATGTCGAAACGAGAATAACTTTTCTTGTAAGTATCGACACTGTCGACGAGGTTGTGGATGATCGAGTCCGCACGAAGGCAGAGCGTCTCAGCGAGATGCTCTCTGATCCTAATCTTGTGACAATGGCTCTTCCTGACGACGAGGCATACGGTGACTGGATCGAGGCTCAAGACATCGACGCACTCTTCGCGCACCTTACCCGTGACAGATAATTCGAAACCTTGGGCCTCATCGTCGGGACTGCCAACCAACCACGCCATTCGGGCCGCTGTCCACGTCGTCAAAATAATCGGGTCATCCCGAGCCAGAGTGGTCGATACTCGCGAGTCTTACTGGCACGAGGCGGCGGGCGGTCAATTTAGTCCATCGGACCTCCATATTGGAGAGTCCCTTCTCGTAGATTGCGGTTTTCTTGAAATTGATGATGATGAGCTCGTAGTCAAGGGGGACCTTTCAACTCTTGTGAGATCTGGCGATGCCGAGTTAGCCGCGATCTTTTGTGCCAAAGTGAGCGGGCTAAATGGAGAGGTCATAGTCAATAATTCTGATTTTCTCGAAGAGCTCGTGGCTTTGATATCAGACCCGCTCAGGCAAACGGCGGTCGCAAAGGGATTCGGCGGTCTCTTTGACGATTCTCATCGCCAGATTGTCGGGAGAATTGGTGAGGAAGTTGTCCTTGCAAGAGTTCAAACTGAATTGTCTGAACTCGGCCACTCGGAATTGCTGGTGGCCGTACGTCATGTCAGTTTGTACGATGACACAGCTGGTTATGACATTGCTGCTCCATGTCTGGACGGCAGTGAACGGCTACTTGAAGTGAAGTCAACAACACGCGAAGTAGATCCCGTCGAGATCTTTTTGAGTCGTAATGAAGCGAATACTGGCTTGATTCGAAACAATTGGTGTCTCGTCATTTGCCAAGTCACTGACGTCGCAACACGCCAAGGGAAGATTCTTGGGTGGGTTCCCATGCAGGCTCTTTTGGAGCGTCTCCCTTTGGACGTAACTGGCGGGGTGTGGCAGAAGACCAAGATTGAGATTCCCAGCGACTGCATAGTCCCTGGACTTCCCAGCGCAATCCCTTGACTGATGTATAGAGAATATCGACAGAATTCGGGTTTTCGATCTTGAAATAGCAATGCCTTATCGCCCGAGGTCGACGAGCGCGAAGCGCCGAGTCGGCCGTACGGGCGGACTGGGCAATCACCAAAACCCTCACAATTTGAGAAATGAGCAGGGCTCTAACCGAAGCAATAGCCTGAGCGTATCGAGCGGTTGCTACAGGTCGAGTCCGAAGTCCCGGCTACTCGGTTCCAAAAGTTCGTCGCTGGACGGCACGTAGGCTCGCGCCACCGACGTTTCCTCGTTTACAGCGAGTGCGCGGGCTCTTTGTGCCGCACTGAGGACACGGCTGCGCTGAGCCATTTTTTCAAGGTTTACCGTGGCGTCGTCGGCGAAGGTAGCTGCTTCGTCAATCGACCAGCGATCGAGATACGCGGTGCCGACCGCAACTTCTAGTGTCCACTTCTCGTAGAGTTGACCCGCTTCGGGGGCGTCACCGAAGTCCTGCACCCAGGAATCACCGCGCTCAATGGCGATCGTGGCGAGTTCGCGGGCTCTGCGCTCGATGGTCTCAGCACGATCGTTCAGTGCGAGCACGACGTCGGGGTCGGTGATCCCGGTGGGTCGGGGGAAGATTCCAGCGACGAGTTCACTCGCGGCTGGGCTGGGGTAGCCGACGCCGGTCACCTAGCGATCAATGCGGTGGTGCAACACGCTGGCCACGTCATCGGCATCGTCGAACGAACGACCCGTGACCAGCATCGCTAGTTCGGTGTCCACGTCGAAGCCCCGGTTCTGCGCATCGCGCAGTTGTGCGAGCAGCGCTGGATACGCGAGGGAAGCCTTGGCCTGGGCGAATTCGGCGTCACTGAGTCCCGACCGGCTGAGTATTTCATCCCAGCGCGGGCCATCGGCCAAGGTGACAATGGTGTCGTACTCGGCGACAAGCGTGGCGATGGACTGGGTCTGGGAGGCACGGATCATGTCGGTAGCGGACACGTCAGCCCCCTCGTGGCGCAGCACACCGGCGAGTACTTCAACAGCGCTCGGGACCAAAGTCAGCCCGTCGTGACCGGTTGACGGATCGGGGTCGTAGTGGGTGTCCACGTAGAGGTGGTTGGAGTCTGATCCCCTCGTCAGCGCCACGTACAGCACCTCGCGAGTGGTCGTGGGACTGACGAAGGCGTGCGCGGTGTCGACGGTGCGCCCCTGGGCGCGGTGCACGGTCGTGGCGTAGGCGAGCTCGACGTGCTCGGCGACGTACCTGGCTGGTAGAACGACCGAGCCGGGTCCACTCACCCGGGCGACGGTCATGGAGCCATCTGAGTGGGTCGCCGCGACGGTCCACACGTCACCGTTCTTGACCCAGTTCGAACC
>JABBNY010000079.1 GCA_019352095.1 Acidobacteriota bacterium | reverse complement strand
GCGCAGATCGGCGAAGCGCTCCTTGATGCCGGGTTTGACGATGTCCTTGAGTTCGCTCAGCGCCGAGCAGCATTACGCCATCAGCGAACTGTTCGCCCAGCTCACCTCGCCGCGTCCGTCTCGGCTCCTACGCTGGCTGTACGAATCGGTGGCCGCCAGTATCTCATCCGAGGTGGTGTCGGTGAAGAGGGGACTCGCCCTCACGCTCTACCGCTTCATTCATGGTGATCTTGCGGGCCTCTTCGACGGCGACGGCGAGCAAATGGGCTTTCACGGCGACCTCGTAGTGCTCGATCTCTCGGCGCAGTGGTCGACCCACTCGCTCTCGATTGCGGCGTTGAGTGCAGTGGGGGCGGCCCAGCAGGTAGTGGGTGGTGAAGCGTCGCTCGGTTACCTGGTGCTCGACGAAGCGTGGGCCCTGCTCGGTGACGACCACGCGCTTCGTTGGTTGCAGGGTTCGTGGAAACTCGCGCGCTCGCGCGGGCTCAGTCACGTATTGGTCCTTCATCGCTGGAGCGACGTGGGCGCAGCTGGCGATGAGGGAAGCGCCCAACGCGCACGTGCCCTTGGACTGTTGCGCGAATGCGAGACGTCGTGGCTCTTTCGCCAGCCCACCGACGAAGCACTGGTGATCTCGGATGCCTTGGGGTTGCACACTCGAGAACAGCAGTACCTTGTTGCCCTACCCAAGGGTGTCGCGCTCGTGCGCTACGGCGCGTATCGCTCGATCGTGCGCTTCACACCCGGGCAACACGACCGTGACATCATTGATACCGATCTGGCCATGCGTGGGTAGCGACCGACCGATCCTCGGGCGACGCACGTGGCACGGTGTCGCGTACGGACCAGTCATGCGGCTCGCTGAGCGTAGTTCGCTACTCATCGTCGGTCCGACCCAAGCGGGAAAGACCAGTGCACTCGTCGTTCCCGCCCTGCTCGCCTGGAACGGCCCGTCGGTGGTGACGAGCGTGAAGCGTGACGTCGTGGACGCGACGCTCTCCTGGCGCAGCACGCTCGGCAGCGTGCACGTCCTCGAGCCCGGCCTCGATGACGGACTCACGTGGAACCCCCTCGAGGGCGTGACGTCGCTTCGCCATGCGCTCCGCGTGGCGCGCGACCTCACGTCAGGCTCGAGTGCGAAGGGCGATATCGAGTTCTGGAACACCCTCTCAACCAAGTTCGTCGCATCGCTGATGATGCGCGCCTATACGACGGGGCGTGACATCTTTGACGTGTCGGCGGCAGTCGAGCATCGACAGCTCGACGAGTGGCTTGCGGGAGGCGCGCGTGACGAAGCGTGCGACATCCTCAGCGCGTTCCTCGGTCACGACACCAAGACGCTCGACGGTGTCCTCACGACCGCCGAAACCATGCTCCTACCGTGGCGCTTTCGTCAACGCATCGTCAGTGTGCGCGAGATCGTGGGTCGAGCGGACACGCTCTATCTGTGCAGTCCACGCGGTGAACAGGTCCACTATGAGCCGCTCTTTCGAGGCGCCCTGCGCATGATTCTCGAAGAGCAGCAACGACGCTGCGATCAAGGTCGTCAACGCCCACTCCTGATGGTGCTCGACGAGGCGGCGACCGTCGCGTCGCTCGACGAGCTTGACCAACTCGCCGCCACCGTCAGCGGACTCGACGTAACGCTCGTGACGGTGGTGCAGGACTTCGCACAGCTCGTGGCGCGATGGGGCCCCAGAGCCGCGACGATTGTGAACAATCACACAACGCGAATGGTGCTCGGTGGCTTAGCGGACCCGACGGTGACGACCTATCTGCCCGAACTTGAGGAACAAACCGCGAAGGCCCGAGCAGTCCCCATCCGCCAGCGCTCACGAGGCACCGCGTTCGTCGTCGCGGGGCGAAGGCCAGTGATCGTCGTGAGACTGCGGCCATGGTGGAAAATCCGGCGCCTGCAATACCGTGGAACGACGAATGCGTTACTACCATCTAGCCATGGCGATTGAGCGAGACTCGCAGTCGGAACAGATACTGGCGATCGACATCGGTGCGACGAATATCAAGTTCTGTCACGTCGACACACACGGTGAGTTGCTCGAATCGATCCGGCGTAAACCAACGCCCTATCCGTGCTCGCCCGATCGGCTCGTGGAACTCTTGAGCGAGCGGATCCTTCAGAGTGACTCGAAGTCGATCGGGGTCGGCTTCCCGGGAGAGTTCGACGACGGTCACGTCATTCGACCAGGGAATCTGTCTCGACCGGGCGGGGTGTCGACTGACGTCGACCCCGAACTCGAGCGTCAGTGGCGCGGGTACGCGCTGCAAGAGGCGCTCCAGCGCGAAACCGGACGTGACGTGCGCGTCGTGAACGACGCAAAACTTGCGGCGCTGGGTTGTTGCGAGGGTCGGGGTGTGGAGCTCGTGCTCACCCTGGGCACCGGGCTCGGGCTTGCGTTGTGCGTCAACGGAGAATTGCAGCGAGTGCGCGACGTAGGCGCGGCACCCTTCGAGAACGCCATGACCTATGACCAGTTGGTGGGAGAACGCGGACGAGCCAATGACGAACGCGAGTGGTTTCGCATGGTGGCGATGGCGATCAAGAACTTCTGTGAGGAGTTCGACGCCGAGGTCGTTCACCTCGCCGGCGGTAATGCACGGCGAGTGTCGCCCAGTCATTTCGCATCGCTGGGGTGTCGTGTCGTCATCAACGGCAATCAGGCGCCGCTGCACGGCGCGGCCCGTCTCTTCTACAACTGAGCGAGATCGACCGCGCTCTTGGAGAGGACGCCCGCGGCTGCGCCCAGTGCACCGTCGTCGACACTGAAGTCGGGGCTGTGATGCATACCCGACGAACCGTCAGGCATCGCGCCGCCGACGAACATGTAACAACCTGGCACGCGGTTGAGGAATTGCGAGACGTCGTCGCTGGGTGACGTCGGTGGCAGTTCCCAGACGTTGTGGTCTCCCATGAGCGAACGAGCACTCGTCAGCACCCGCTTCGCGACGTCGGGGTCGTTGTTCACCGCGGGCGTGCCCTCACCGCGTTCGAGTTGGCACGTCACACCGTATTCTTCTTCCACTTCACGCAAGATCCGCTCGAGACGCGTGAGGGCTTCTCGGAGTTGATCGGACGTGAAAGTGCGAAGCGTGCCGCGCAAGAGAGCGTGGCGGGGAACGACGTTGTTGGCCGTGCCCGCGTGGATGACGCCAGCCGAACACGCGCAGTCGGTGCCTTCGTACGAGAGACCAGTCACGACTTCGGAGAGTCGCGGTGCGAGGTGACTCACGGCGAGCACGACGTTGCCATCGCTGCTCGCCATCGCACCGTGGCCACCCTTGCCCTTGATCTGAACCGAGAGCGATGTCGCTTCGCTCATCATGATGCCGGCGCGGGTGGCGACCAGACCAACGGGGGCGAGTGATGTGACGTGGGCCCCGATGACGAAGTCGACCGGATGCGCTTCGAGCAGTCCACCTTCGATCATGGCGTGCGCCCCGCCGAGGCCCTCTTCGGCGGGCTGGAAGACCAGGGTGTACTCGCCGGCCAGTTCTTCACGGCGTCGCGCCAAGACATCTGCGACCCCGAGCAGCGCAGCGGTGTGCACGTCGTGACCGCAGGCGTGCATGATGCCAGGGTTTCGTGAGGTGTAGGGGAGCGAGCTCTCCTCAGTGACGGGAAGACCGTCGATGTCGGCTCGGATCATTATCCGCTTACCGGGCGTTGTGCCGCGCAACACGGCCACGGCTCCGGTAGGGGTTGGGCAAGGGGCAAGTTCCCACCCGAGCTCGACGAGTCGCTCGCGCACCACCTTGGTGGTGCGGTGTTCTTCGAAGGAAAGCTCGGGATGAGCGTGAAGATCGTGACGCAGATCGACCATTGCGTCATTGCAGTCAGTCAGTAGTTGGGGCAGGTCTTCGCTGAATGTACGGGCCATACGTGCATGGTAGTGAGGACCCCCTCGACTACTCGAACAGCGGTCGGCTAGGCTGGATATCCAGCAACATTGCGGCTGTAGCTCAGCGGATTAGAGCATCGGTCTACGGAACCGAGGGTCGGGGGTTCGAATCCCTCCAGCCGCACCAATCTTGACCGGACCGGGGGCGTCCGACGTGAACTGGGACAATCTTCCATTTCTGTTGGTCGACGCCACACGGCAGTGCTGCGTTGTTCGACGTGGGGGCTTCTACGGGTTCCCATGCGACGGCTCAATGGGACCCTGGAGTGTCGCGTACGTCTTCGTGGGATGTGAACTTCGATATTTGTCCTTGGCCCAAGATGGGTATTTGTCCTCTGTGAAATGTTTCACAAGTGGGTGGATACTGGTTACAAGGTCCCATTAGATGGGATCGGAAAGTAGGCAGTGCCATGGAAAATCTCCTCAGAATCATCGGGAATCCCTCAAAGATTCGAACGCCGCGAGTTCTCACGTGGCTCCACCAGTCCAAGGCGGCAGCGTTGGTGTGGACCGCGATGCGCGTGTGGCTCGGGGTCATGTGGATTCAAGCAGGGGTCGCCAAGTTGTGGGGTGCCGAGAACCCGGCCTTCATGCACAACGGCGGTGCTGGTGTTGTTGGCTTCGCGACGCACGGGGTAGCTGCGTACAGTTGGTGGGGCAGTTTCCTGCACAGTTTTGTGGTTCCCAACGCGGGGTGGATCGGTGTCGTCGTCGCGGTTTCTGAGTTCGTGATTGGCATTTGCCTGGCCCTCGGATTCCTGACGCCATTCGCCGCCTTGGCCAGTTTGGCGCTGCTCTTCACCTACGTGATGTCGGGTACCGCCAGCGTGTGCGCGTTCTATGCACTGTTCGCGCTCGTCATTCTCGCCACGTGGAGGACGTCGAGTTGGATTGGTGTCGACGGTGTCATCTCTGGCTATCGCCAACGCCACGCATCGCTTGATGAAGCGGTGCAGGCGGAGGAGCACCCAGAGGTGGTGGCCGCACTGAAGACCTTGGACGCGACGACATCGCTGGAAGATGCGTTGCCCCACCTGACGAGTTCGACACCTGACGAGACGAAGGTCACGACGAAGTAAGCACCGTCCACTGAGTACTCGGTCACCGGCGTTTCGCCCAGGCGAAGCGCCGGTGACCTCTTTGATGTCACACGCCGGCGAACCATGCAGCGTTGGGCGGTGCGGCTCACGGTGGCCGGACCGATGCGCCGCGAGGCGCACGTGAGGTGCCTCAATCGAACCCCGTCGCGGCTCAACGCAGCTCGGTCCCCGATTGTCGTTTCGCAACGTCGCCAGCGCAGAGCGTCGGTGCGCCTACCGTAGCGTTGGTGCGGCGCGGGCGCGGCGGCGAAAGGGGTAGGCATAGGGATGAACCTCGTGGCGAAGACGCTCCTCGGTCCTGGACGCACGAACCCCGCAAAGGTTGCGATCTCAACTGTGGATGGTCATCAGATGCGTTACGCGGATCTGGATCGATTGTCGGGACAATTGGCGAACCTCCTGGTTCGTTGCTACCACGTCAACGAGGGCGACCGTGTGGCGGTGCAATCGCCCAAGTGTCCAGAACTCCTGGCGCTCAACATCGCGTGCGCGAGGATCGGTGCGATCTATGTGCCGCTCAATACGAGTTACACCGATCGAGAGATACGCCTCTTGCTCGACGACGCGACGCCCTCGCTGCTCGTGCGCGAGGCGTTGATCGAACACGACACACCACGCGCGAACTTGGGTCGTCTCGTGCATGAAGCGCACGACCAGTCCAGTCACTTCGCTGATGTGGCGTGTGACGAGAACGCGCCGGCCGCCATGCTCTTCACGTCGGGCACGACCGGACGCGCGAAGGGCGCTCTCTTGACCCACGGAAACCTTGTCTCTAATTGCCAGACGCTCAACGAGGTTTGGGGTTTCACGCCGCACGACACGTTGCTGCACGCACTTCCGCTCTTTCATACCCACGGTCTCTTCGTTGGTGCGTACTGTGCGCTCTCGTCGGGGGCTTCGATGATCTTGATGGAGAACTTCGACGCCGGAGAAGTCGTGCGGCAACTTTCGAGCGCCACGGTGTTCATGGGGGTTCCGACGTACTACGTTCGACTCCTGGCCGAACCGTCCTTGAACCGCGATGCCACGGCCGGGCTGCGACTCTTCACGGCTGGTTCGGCACCCCTGCTCCGCGCAACGCACAGGGAGTTCGCTGAGCGCACCGGGTACACGATCATCGAGCGATACGGGATGACCGAGACGGGGATCATCACTTCAAACCCGATTGACGGCTCTTTAAAGGTCGGGACGGTGGGTCGGGCGCTGCCGGGTGTGGAGGTTCGCGTGACCGGCGGATCGCCCGGCGACGTGGAGGTCAAAGGCCCGAACGTCCTCATCGACTACTGGAATCGCCCCGAGCTTCGAGAGACGGAATTCACCATCGACGGCTGGTTCAAGACTGGTGACGTCGGCATCGTGGACGAGGACGGCTATCTCGAGATCGTCGGTCGGGCCAAGGACCTCATCATCACCGGTGGTTACAACGTGTATCCGAAAGAACTTGAGCTGGTCCTCGATACCTTCCCCGGCGTGCTCGAGTCAGCCGTCATTGGACTGCCCGACGCCGACTTTGGCGAGGCGGTCACCGCGATTGTTGTGCCTCGACCAGGCGCTCACCTCGATGAGGCCCAACTCGGTGTCCTGGCGCGATCGTCGTTCGCGAAGTTCAAAGTCCCGAAACGATTCATCATTGTCACTGAACTCCCCCGCAACGCCATGGGCAAGGTGGAGAAGGCCCGATTACGTCGTGAGCTCTCGCGTACTCAAGAGAGCAGTGAGCGGCTGAAACCTATTTGACCGCGCGCCGGGCGTGACGACGGACGAACTTCAAGATCTCTATGTGCTTGGCGGTGTCCATCTCCATCAGGCGCACGAGTAGCGGCCACAGACTCTCGTCCTTCAGGCTCTTCAGCTCAGAGGTCAATTCCTTGAGCTCTTTCGCGTCTTCGCGCTCGCGCTCGAGCAGCGCCTCGGTCAAGGTGAGTACGGCCGCCGCGTCGTCTCCCCAGGTGCCCATATGGGGAATGGCCGGAGCCTCAGGGTCGAGCTCGACGTCGTTCTTGAGCGCTGAGGCGAGGTCGCGAAAGACCTTGTGGTGTCGAATCTCGTCCTCCATGATGAGTGCGCTCAAATAGCGAAACGCGCTGGACGACGACGTCGTCGCGGCGTCGCGGTATTCGACGAGCATCGCACCCTCGGTCAACTCGTGGGAGGTGAGGTGCTCGTAGAGGCTCTCTTCCCAGGTACTTGCACCGGCCAACTTTGACATCGCGGTTTCTCCTTTGACGAGCTAACAAGACTCTAACTTCGCTCGTGTATGTTCGCTGTGTGACCTGGGGCGATGTTCGCGACGTCACGCGAGTAGTACGATTCTGGTCTGCACCGTGGCCTTGATGAGTGAAGTGATGGTGCGGGTAGTTCGAATGCGGCTGTAGCTCAGCGGATAGAGCATCGGTCTTCGGAACCGAGTGTCGGGGGTTCAAATCCCTCCAGCCGCACCATTTGACATCGCGAGGATCCGCGCCAGGTCCTTCGATGGCTAGTCGATGTGGTGGGCGACCCACACGATCAAACGTCGGTGCAGCTTCAGGGCCTGCTAACTGGCGCAAGGTGGGTCACGAACCAGTCTCGCGCCGCTTCCGCAGCGATCTGCAGTGTGCCCGGTTCTTCGAAGAGATGTGTCGCTGTCGGGACCACGACGAGTTTGGTCTCGCAGTGCAAATGGGCCTGTGCTTTACGATTGAGCGCGAGCACGGTCTGGTCTTCTGCTCCCACGATGAGCAGGGTCGGCGCCGAGACGTGCGCGAGACGTGGTCCGGCAAGGTCGGGGCGACCGCCTCTCGATACGACGGCCGCAACGTCGATGCCCGGCTCTGACGCCGCCCACAGCGCGGCACCCGCGCTCGTACTCGCGCCGAAGTAGCCGACGCGAAGGCGCGCGAGGTCGGGTTGTGAGTGAAGCCACCGCGTCACGTCCACGAGACGTTGGGCCAAGAGCGAGATGTCAAAGACGTTCGACCGGTCCAATTCCTCTTCAATGGTGAGTAGATCAAAGAGCAGGGTCGCGAGCCCCGCTTGGTTGAGCACGTTCGCGACCAAGCGGTTGCGCGGACTGCGGCGACTACTGCCGCTCCCGTGAGCGAAGATCACGATGGCGCTGGCCCCTCGGGTCACACTGAGGTGTCCCGCCAGTCGAACTCCTGCGGCGTCGACCTCGACCTCCTCGTCGCGCCAGGTGGGTTCGTCATCTCGCGGTGGTGCGCTGGAGTTCGCGCTGCGCCGCGCCGCACGTTCGAGGAGTGACACAACTTCCTCGTCGGTGCTCTGGGCGAAGTCCTCATAGAACTGACCAATGGAGAAGAACGACTCGGGTGTCTCAAGACAGACGTACTCATCGGCGGCGTCGCCGAGGTGCGTCTGCCAATCAACGGGAGCAACGGGTACCGCCATGATTACGTGCACCGCACCCTGGGCGCGCGCAATCTGGCAGGCGGCGCGCGCGCTCGAGCCGGTCGCTACACCGTCGTCGACCACGAGTACCGTGTGTCCGTTCACAGCGTGTGTCCTATTTGGACTCACCGGTTTGCCTTGACCTACTGAACCAAATGACTCAGCGGTACTTGCTCACCGTCCGACTTCCCAGACGATCGTCAGTCTGAGTACTCGGTTCCGACCCAGGGCCCTCATCACATCTTCGTGATGGTTGTGCGGGTGACGATCGGCTCTTCCCGCGCGCTTCGCGGTGCAGATCCGTGGCGGATCAGGCAGTGGAGAGAAGCGGAACGCGCGTGGG
Source organism: Acidobacteriota bacterium (assembly GCA_019352095.1). Lineage (GTDB taxonomy): Bacteria > Actinomycetota > Acidimicrobiia > Acidimicrobiales > RAAP-2 > RAAP-2. The sequence goes on along the minus strand of JABBNY010000079.1, from coordinate 3,041 downwards.
GTCTAAAAGTGTCGAAGGGGAATACTCTTTGGGCTGCCAACGAGCCAGATTGATGGCCGCGTTGAGGTCGCGGCCGATGACCAGACCACAGGTCCCACACGAGTAGGTCCGCGTCGACAGGTCGAGGTCGTTTCTGACCTCGCCACAGCCCGAACAGGTTTTGGAACTCGGGAAGAACCGATCGGCTACTCGCACTTCCACCCCGTGCCAGCGGGCCTTGTAGAGGAGTTGACGAGAGAGTTCTCCCATCGCGGCGTCCGAGATGGACCTCGCCAGGTGTCGGTTCCGCACCATGCCGGCGACGTTCAGGTCCTCGATCACGAGGATCTGGCATTGGTCCACGAGGGCACTTGAGGCTTGGTGGACCAGGTAGCGGCGGGTGTTGACAACCTTGCGATGGGTTTTCGCGAGTTGGCCCCGTGCTCGTTGGCGGCCCTTCGACCCCGGCGTGGTTCTGGCCAGGGCCTGGTTGGCCACCTTGAGCTTGGCTTGCGCTTGCTTCAGTGTTTTCACCCCCTCGAAGCTCTGGGTGAGAACACCGTTGGCGTCGGCAGCGACGCAGAGGGAGATGATCCCCCGGTCGACCCCGACGGGAACGGCGTGACGGTTGGTGCGGCTGCGCTCGTCCTGGTGGAGTTGCGCGGCCACGCCGGTGAGCGACACTGTCCAACGACCAGCCCGCTGGGTCAGCGTCGCCGAATAGATGTGAAACCGACCGGCCTCGATCATCCGGCGGACCTTACGCGTGGGCCCGAACAGCTTCACTTGTCCGAACCGGGGCAGGCGCAGGTGTGCGGGGTCGCTGAAGCGGATGGGATGGCACGAAGGGGCTGTCCCTGACGTCGCGCGATTGCGTAACCGGAAGCTCGGCGTCACCTTTCCCTTCGCTTGGAAGCGAGGGAACCCGACAGCAGCACCACTGCGCTCGCCCCGCCTCGACGCAGAGAAGTTCTCGAGAGCCCGGGCCGCGTCTACGCTCGCACACTCGAAGACGTCTCCGGGTAGTTCGTGGCGCCAGGCGAGACCCCGAGTCCCGTCTTCGTTGACCGGTGAGTCCTCGGACGCTCCGTTCTTCCAGGCGTTGAACTCGTTGATGAAGGAGAACCCCGACCAGGACAGGGAAGGGGTTGATGGTTCGCACGTGTCACCGCTTGCCGACAGAACTTCTCGCTCGGTCGATCGCACCTCTAGGTTCTCCTTCACCCGGGCCAGGTGGTGGTTCATCGTGAAGCGACGAGCTCCGGCACATTTGGCGAAGAGGACTCGTTGCTCGGAATTCAGATCGAGGGCAAATTGGAACGTGACGGCCCGCGAGAGCACCTGACCCGAGTGCGAGATGAGCGGTGTTGTCGTTCGCTGGGACATGGAAACCAGTCTTCAGCCCGGTTGTGACACGTCACCTGACGATGCTGAGGCGGCGGCAGCGGTTTCGTATCACTTCCCCAGCAGAAGAAGGGCATTGCACCACACCCATTTGATCGGACCGTGAGTTCGATGACCACCGCACCGCCCGGGCTCTCGACAAGAATTGAAAGCATGCGCGAGTACCAACAGTTCGCCCAGTTCTACGACGCGGTGATGGGCGACGGTTCATCGCGCAGCGCTCGGATACTCGAGGCCATCGGCCGCTGCAACGTTGATGCCACCTCGCTCCTTGAACTCGGCTGCGGCACCGGTTCGGTGCTGGAAGGTCTGGTCTCGATCCCGAGGTTGGTGGGACTGGACGCCTCGGTGGAGATGCTGAGCTTCGCCACTACCAAAGTGCCGAGCGCCGAATTCGTGCTCGGCGACATGACCGACTTCAACCTTGGGACCACGTTCGATGTCGTCGCTTGTGTCTTTGACACGGTGAATCACTTGGTGAACTATGAATCCTGGGAATCAATGTTCAAGGGTGTGACACGTCACCTGGAGCCCGGGGGTCTGTTCGTCTTCGATCTCAACACGACTGGCCGGTTGCACCAATTCGTAGCCAGTCCTCCGTGGGTCCACGACTTCGACGGCAACACGCTCATAATGGACGTCCGGAGCGATGGCGATGAGGTGGCCAATTGGGACATCAGGGTCTTCGCGCCAGCGGGCGATGGAATGTTCACGCTGCATCGGGAGAACATTCGCGAGCTCGGCGTGGCGCTCGATACGGTCCGGACCACTCTCGCCACTGATTTCGACTTGCTCCACGAAGAGGACGACTCGGGAGTCCCCCCGACCGACGAATCCTCTCGTGCCCACTTCGTGTATCGACGCCGGGGCTGATCCGGGCGAGTCCAGCCAGCGTCTCGCTGCTGTGGATTTACGGCGCTGGCAGAGATGCCGCGCGCCCACACTCGGACAGGACTCGCGGAATTCGTGATTCGCTTCGATTCCGCTCAAAACCACCGCTGACTCAGCACAGCGCTCGAAGGACCTCAGTGATTGAGGCAACGTGCAACCAACCGGTCGCTGAGGCTGTGGTGTTCTCAAAGCACCGTGCGAGGCGACGACGTCGCACAAGACGGCAGTGAGCCACTTCGACCCGCCAAGCGTGACGAATGGGTCGAAAGACCTTGGCGCCGTGCTCGTTGCGCGGTGGCTCGTCCCACCCGACCCGGCGAACCTCGCAGTTGAATCTGGCCGACAACCGTGTGGCGGCGGACTGTGCCGTGCCCCGGTCCACGAGCACGAGCTCGAGGCGTTCATCGGCACCGGTTCGGGCGAGGTCGTTGAGTATCTGTTCGACGGCACTAGCCTCGGACGTTGAGGCGGGGACGACGCGCACGCAGAGCGGCAGCCCAGTCACGTCCACGCAGACGATGCGCTTGGCCCCGTTAGTCCGACCGTAAGGACCGCCCTGGTTGTGAAAAGTGGCGCCACCGTTCGAGGCCCCTCGTGCGAGGTGCGTGTCGATGACCACCATCGAAGGCCGCGGGTTCATGCGGCCAAGAGCCGCACGCGAGGACGCGTGTAGAGCGGTGAGTACTCGGGTCCAGGTTCCGTTCCTCGACCACCGACGGAACTGGGACCAAACTCGGGTCCAGGGACCGAACTCCCCGGGCAGGAAT
>JABBNY010000078.1:9489-11823 GCA_019352095.1 Acidobacteriota bacterium | reverse complement strand
GTTTCGTTAACCTTTGGGGTACTCGGGAACCTGGTTGCGATGATCTTCCTTTATCGGCGTTCAGTCTGGCGACGAAAGATGCGTCGATAGGAGTAAGCGGTTTGCTTCGGCCTTTCCCGGACGAACTGCAAATGACGGAATGTTCAGCAACTAGATTGCTTCAGAACACTCCGTCATTGGCTCGACTATGCGCTCGAACCCTGACGTTGGCTGCAGCTGTTGCAACGACCCCGTGAATTCGTCTTGGAGACTAATCAGTCTCCAAGACGGCGTTGTCGTTCTCTGATCTGGTTTTGGGGTGTTGTAAAATCAGATTCGAATTGTCACCTGCAATGCTGGATGCGTTAGTCGCAGATTGACGAGCGCAATACTGTTCAGATGATGTTCATTCTTCGTGACGCGCGCCTGACAGACGTGCCGGCGCTTAGGAGTGTGTTTCTGAGAGCATCGATGTCCAATGAGGGGGACCGTTCTCTTTTGCGCGAGCACCCTGAATGGCTTGTGTTGTCTGACGCCGCGGTGAGGGAGGGGCGGACGAGAGTCGCCGTCGATGAGGGTCGGGCTGTGGTTGGTTTCGCTGCCTACTTCATTTCTGAAGGGATAGCCGAGCTTGAAGATCTGTTCGTGGACCCTTCGCATATGCGACGCGGTATCGGTGAGGCGTTAGTAATTGACATTTCCGATCAGGTGCGAAGAATGAATTTCGAGATGCTGGAGGTTACGGCCAATCGGCATGCAATGGCATTTTACGAATACGTTGGATTTGAACCAGATCGGCTCATCGATACTGACGGTTATCCTGCGCTACGAATGCGAAGACCGATTGGCTAGGTCAGGCGTTCCTATTGATTTAATGCTCCGGGTTTCTTTCTTTGCTCGGCGGACTGGGAGCTGCTGACGGGTGGCTCAACACCTAGCAACGAGGGGTCTAAGTCCTCGACCGTTGAGATCGGCCCCGACACGAAGAAATGGCCTCGAAAGATGCAGAGCCGAGTGGCCTTGAGCAACAGCGAATTGCCAAACTCGGGACCTATGGCCCACATTATCTGCGGTTGGCGAGTCAACCCCCGCCTTGGTACGTGAAACCGCGCGGACAGGACATCGAGGGAATCTTCAGGAACGCCAACTGCCACCAGGGACCGCCGAGCGGAAAGACGCAACTGTCCGATGGAGGTGGTCTTCCAACGACGTAGGCGAGGCCGTCGACTCCTCGGCCAGGGCTTTGTGCCGTTGCGAAGATCACGATGTCGTGACTAGGGCTCGAACTGGATGGCCACGTTCCCACAAGGTGACCAAGCCCTGGAAGATCCCCGGATGGCGAGCTGCACATCTTGGGGGCGAAAGTGGACGGCGCACCTAGCGCCGCCAAGGCTGAAGCGTTCCAACATGGCTCGTAGGCGGTGTTGTACCTGTGAGCAGGGCGATCGTACAGCCGCCACGCGAACAACACGACCGCAAGCCCAAGAACAACCGTCGCAATGTGGAGGATTCGTTGGCGAGGCCATCGTCGCATCACTCTCCGAGAATAGGTCCTGTTGTGGACGACGGGGAACTACTGCACGTTTCGTCGATGCATTGACCCATCCAGGAGGTTCTTGCTTCTTTGTCAACTAATCGTGTCGTAGTCCCGTGCCCTCTCAGTCATCTCCATGGGGTGGAACTCTCGCGAGCGAACGCCCGTCGCTGTCGTGCGTCATCCTTCGAGATTAAGTACTCGACCACTTCACGGATGAATTTTGAGATGTCTAAGGCTGACTGACGCACCGCTACTCGCTGAATCCGTCGCGAAGGGGATTGAGCCATGCGTGCACTATTACGACTTCCGTACTAGTCTGCGACCAGAGGGGGAAACAGTGGCCCGAAACAAGATTGGACGTACCCAGGACGCGACGATAATGGTGCTCACGAGTCTCGCCGAAGGACCGAAGCACGGCTACGCGCTCATCAAGGACATCGAAGCGATGAGTGGCGAGACGATGGGGCCCGGGACTCTCTACGGCGTGCTGGTTCGCTTGGAGCAGGAGGGACTCGTTGAGGCGCTTGAGTCCGAGGATCGCCGCCGCCCCTACCGCTTGACCGGTGCTGGAGCTGTTGCACTACGCGAGCGTCTCGAAGCGATCACTCGTGTTGCCAAGATCGGTCTCCGACGACTTGGGACGTCGTGAGAATTGACCCGGTCCGAATCGCTCTCGCGGTGCACCCTGGTTGGTGGCGGCATCGCTACGCCGACGAGGTCACGACGATCACCTCCGATCTGCTCGGGGAAGGACGATCTCGTTGGCGAATTGCGGGTGGACTCGCCGTCGATGCGCTTCGTCAGAGATCGGAAGAGCG
>JABBNY010000078.1:0-9479 GCA_019352095.1 Acidobacteriota bacterium | reverse complement strand
CGTCAGTGGGCCCGCGGACCGGTTCCTGACCTAACGCAACCACTGGCGATTCGTCGACAAGTCGGGGCTTCTGCCGCCGCTCTTCCTATCGCCCTCGTGATACCTCTAGTGCTCTACACCACGAGCTATCAGCGATACCGCTCCAGCGTGTTGCTCCAGATTGGTTCCATGTTGCCCAGCCCCTCGTGGCCTAATCCGCACGCCTTCGATCACCGCGCGGTCACGTTCGTCATGCGTGGAACCACCGCGACCATGACCCCGACTGGTCCAATAATCCGCGGGTCGATGTCATGGGCAACGTACGTGTCGGGTATCGGTTACTTCTTCACAACGGTCCTGGCGTTGGCAAGCGTGCTCGGCCTCCTCACCGTTTGGGCCTCCGTGCGGAGCGTGGTGTGGCAACGAAGTCGCGATTCGCACATTCGACGTTTTCTCGTGTGGTCGCCGGCAGTTACTTTGGTGGTCATCGTTGGTCTCTATCTCTGGGCCAACTACCTCAACCAGCAGCACACGTTCAGCTCCGTCATTGTGCACGGGCGCCCTACCCCTGTCATTAGCGTCCTTCATCCGTTACTCGCGCACGTGGTGAGCGATGTCAACTTGATTCTTGGGCTCGGCACTCTGACTGGATCACTCGTGGCTATGGCGTTTCTGGCTTCTCAGTTTGAATTGAGCACCGACGAAGCTCGGGTTCCGCTTGCTCTCAGTCGAATGATCGGCCGCATCGTTCCATTGATGACGGTGGCGTACGCGTTCTGGGTGTTAGGTCTTCGACTCCAGGGAACACCCGAGTCCCGAGGGCAAGTAATCGTCAGTTATGCGCACAGTGGATGGTGGCCGCTGGCGTTGATGTGTTTGGTCTACGTGTCGGTGGTATCGGTGCACGCAGTCAGTCTCGGTTCCAAGAAGCAAATTTTCTCCACGTTGGAATAGTGCGTTCCCCCGTAAGCGGCTCGCGATTCGAGGTAATTCAGCTCTGCCCAGAGGCCGGACACGACCGGCGGAAGGGAAAATTCCGTCAGCAACGCCCGTCAGCAACGCATGCGTATAGAAACGTTGCGTTGGATCATCAAATGGGTAGTGGCCGAATTCTGCACCCGCTGGGGTCAAATTGCGAGCATGACGCTTTGCAGACATTTGCGAAGTCTCGAGATGAAGATTCCGTCAGCAACGCCCGTCAGCAATGCCGACGGGAATCTATGTTTTCGGACGAACCCCGGTGAACGAAAAGTGCTACAATTTGGGCATATTTGGACGCTAAAAAGGCTCGGTGAACAGGGAATATGGGCATGACACGCAAGGGGTCACAGGTTCAAGTCCTGTACGGCCCACCATTGCGACGGTTCTCGATACGCAGGACGCGTGTCCTTGTGAATCAGCTTTGTTGTTGCCTCGTCTCAACGGATGAAATTTCGCCACTACGTTGCTAGCGCTTTTCCGGCCATGAGGATCAAAAGATGACGAGCAAAAATCCGGGGGGCTTTGTTGAAGACTCCGCTGCGGCCACACCGAGATCGTGACTCAATCCGAGAGAGGGCCCTACGGGTTGCACCACTGGCACCGCGCTGGGTCGGTATCGGCTCCAGCGACCGGACGATCTTCAAAGTGCGCACACGCCGAACAAGACCATCGTCGTGCCCTCGTTTCGTCAGTCGGAAGACCGCAGGCGCAGCAGGGCATGCCCGGTACGGTACCTTCTTCGCCGAAGCCCGGTTCACCGCACTTTGGACAGTGCTGCTTCATGCGGACCATTAGATCGGTCGCCGCGTCGGCGATGATCTCACGTCTTGAAGGACAAAGGTGGGCCCGAAGATCCGTCTGGATGACGAGGGTCTTGTCCCGACGTAGGAAGTCCCGGCACACGTCGAGTACGGATTGCGCGCTGTCCAATGCTCCAACACTCGACGCGCTGTGGTCCTCCAGGGCTACGAGCAGGCGGTGGCGCGGCAGGTCAGCGTCAGCGCATCGACGTATGATCTCGTCCTCTGACGTCGATGCATCCACTCGGAATTTGACCGCTCTTATATTCATGCCGATTGACCTTCCCACCACCATGCGCGCTCCTTCGCGTTCGACGAGCGCCACGATTTCGAGGTCCTCCACCAGACCGAAGAAGGATGACTGAACCGTACCCTCCGAAGCGACAAGCCACGGTGCGCCAGTCATCGCAGCTCCCAATAGCGCTTTCTGGCGCGCAGTCTCGAGTGGCGAGTAGGGACGCGGTACGTCGCCACTGAAAGTTCCGAGTTGGTCGGTATCGGCCCATGCGGTGTCGAGAATCCATCCGAACTGAGCGAAAATAGGGCCGATGACCGTCTGTTTGGCGTGTTTGGTGACGAGGGTCGCCCGGTATTCCATCAGCCCGCCAGCCCATATTCGTCCATAGGATGTTCAGTGAGTGACCTATGAAAAAGACGCCCATCGATTCTTCGCACAAGCCCGAATGGACGTTTCTCACGAATCATGCCCACGTTCTGGTCTGCATTCATAGGGACCCGACCATTCGAACGCGTGACATTGCCCAGGCGGTTGACATTACCGAGCGAGCAACGCAAAGAATCGTCGCCGATCTGGTTGCTGAGGGCTACCTGACCCGCGAGCGTGAAGGTCGCCGCAATGTCTATACGGTTACCACGACTGCCCACTTCCGCCATCCGATCGAAGCGCAGCATTGCGTTGGTGACCTGCTCGGGATGCTTGATCGGCCGACGTCGGCCCCCAGCTCTCGCCGGCGAGGACTTATTCACTAAAAGCATTACGCGTATTCTAACACACGAAACAGAAGTCGTATATAGTGGACGACATGACTGTTATGACCTTTGTTGCTCTCTCGGCACCGCTCGTCGGCGCCGCCAGCCTCTTCGTTCCGGGTGTCAATTTTCTTCGCCGATGGTTGACCGCGGTGTCGTTGAGTTTGGCCGCGATCGCTGTTGTCGCCTCGACGCCTCATCAATCCTCAAGTGGCCTATGGGCGACTGACAGGCTGGGTTGGTTACTGGCGTTGGCATCGCTCTTCATCGGGCTGTGTGTTTGTCAGTACGCGATTCGCCAATTCAACGAGGAGCAACGTGGTCGGCGCATTTTGGCAGCATCATTAGCGACGATCAGTGGCATCGTCGCGACGGATCTGGCACGGACGCCTGCCGCGCTGATCGTGTCGTGGATCTTCACCTCGGCACTTACTGTCGTTCTGTTACGTGTCAGCGAGCCAGGGCGCAGAGGGCGTCTGAGCGACAGCATCGCATTCATTTCGTTTGCGGTCGGTGATTCGATTCTGCTCATTGGAACCGCGATTGCTTACTTTCTGGTTGGCGAGTCCTTCGCATCAATGGACTTGGCGACACGGATGCACGGCACGGGTGCCACCGTATTGCTCGCAGCCGGTACGTTGGCTGCGGTAGTGCGCTCTGGCCTTACCTTTCGGCGATCTTGGGTCACCGACACGATTAATGTGCCGACGTCGACGTCAGCCCTTCTTCACGCTGGCGTCGTCAATTCCGGTGCGCTCTTGTTGTGGCGGCTGCACGAGCTGGCAGGGAACGTGATCGCGATCGACGTTGGACTCGCTGTTCTCTGCGTCGCGGTGCTCGTCGACCTCGCTCCGAAGATCCATGCGCGAGTCGATCTGAAGGGTCAACTAGCTGCCTCGACTGTGGCGCAGATGGCCTTCATGTTGCTGGCGATGGCGCTCGGCTTTCCAGTACTCGCGGTGACGCACCTCATCGGTCATGGTATCTACAAGGCCAGCCGATTTATGTCCGCTGGCGGCGCGACCCAACAGCGGGCGCGATTACGACGGCGGTTACCCCGGGGTCGAGTACTCAGTGTGCCGGTTCGTAGCGTAGGGGTCCTCGGACTGGTCGCGTTTGCCGCACTCATTGGTGCGAATATCCATCCGAATGGAGCCGTTGTGATGGGGGTCTTCGGCCCCGCGGCCGCGGTCCTCTGGTGGTCGCGAACGGGTACGCCGGTACGCGCGGCCATGATCACGTGGATCGCGGTGTTGGCGACGCTCGCGTTCTATGGCTGCGTCTTGATTGCCGTCGGTGGGTTCATTGAGCCCGAGGTCATCGCTAGCAGTTCTAACAGTCCGTGGTGGACGCTCGGCCTGGTGATTCTTGTCGTCGCATTGATCTCGTTGCGTCGTCGTCATGTTCCGGCCGTGACCACAATCGCCGTGGCGAGTTCTGCAACCAGCGCGCCGTTCATCGAGGACGGGGTGGCGGCATGATTCGCTCGGACTTCGCGTCGTTGATCGATGTCTCCTCTTCCTTCGTTGGCGCGCTGTGGCCGCTGGACCGAGCTGTTGCGGTCAACCCGCTCCTTGATCGCCTTGATGACGATTTCCCCACCGCCCTCTCCGAACTCGAACGTCAACTGGGCGTGCCACTGTGGCCGTCGCGCGATCACATCGCTGAGGCTGTTCGACGAGGGCTCGGGTCCGTGGGCGATGACGATGACGGGTACTGCGAAGAGACGCCCCACGCACGCGCCGGCACCGTGCTGGAGCGTTCACTTGGTGCTTCGAGCGATGCGGCCCGGCACGCGCAAAGGATGGTCGGCCAGGTGATTCTCGAAGCAGTCTCTGCCCAAGGTGAGTCGTCGCTCGACGTCCTCACTCGAGCCTGCGCTGTCCTCGAGGACCGTGCGAGTTGGGTGCGTGGCTCGATTCGCCAACGTGCGCAGGTCGGCGCGTTGATCCGATCGGAGAATCTGGAGGGGCTTGTCGGACGGATTGAGTTGCTCGACGACGAGTCCATTGTCGCCGAACTGTCGGCGCACTTTGCGCGCCTGCCTGGATGGGCCGCGTGGGCGAAGTGGAGTGATGTTTGGCGCCGTCAGCCACACCCGTCGGTGCTCTCTCGCCGTGACTTCTTGACGGTGTCTCTGGCTGTCGACCTCGCCATCCTGGCGGCGCACCCCGGGTCGAACTTGGCTCCACCTTCGCTGGTGGTCGCTCCGTCGAATGAGGCTGGACAGCGCCGGCTCAGACATCTCGAGTCGATGGTACACACGCCGCTCTTGCACGCTTTGCGAACCGAAGCAGCGATTGAAGGGACTCCGCGATGGCAGATTGTCATGTGCATTGACGTTCGCTCGGAGCCGCTACGCCGTGCGCTGGAGCGTAGCGATGACGTCGAGACCTTCGGATTCGCCGGTTTCTTTGGGATCCCCGCTCTGGTTAGGCCAATTGGCGAGCGTGAAGCCCATGAGTCGTTACCGGTGCTCGTCGAGCCGAGTGTCACCGTCAGTGGCGGACGCCAGCGCAGTGATGTTTCCGACGCGGTGGTCGCCATTGGAGGAACTTTCGCCGAACTCACCCACGAACCTGGTGCGATGTTCGCCCTGGCCGAGGGTGCCGGGTGGCTGACTGCCCCGTGGATGCTGGCGCGTTCGATCGGTATGACACGAGCCAGGTCCTTCACTGGGGACGTAGGGGAGTGGGCCCTTGAAGCGTCCGACCCTACGGCACTGGCGGAGGGAGCGCTACGCACGATGGGGATGACTTCGAACTTCGCCTCCGAAGTGGTCTTTGTCGGGCACTCCTCAAGCTCTCGGGCGAACACACACTACGCGACTCTCGATTGCGGGGCCTGTGCCGGCCATGCTGGTGGAACCAACGCAATAGTGCTCGCTGATCTCTTGAACGATGATGACGTCAGACAGGCCCTGGCGTCACGGGGCATTGACATTCCCCGGAGCACACGTTTCCTAGCGGGCGAGCACGATACGACCACCGAAGAGGTCAAGCTCTTCGGTGGTTCATCCTTTGAGTTACACGACTTGTTCACAGGGGCCACGAATGCCGTCGCCATGACGCGCACAGGTGGCGGCAACCTTGGTCGATCACGGCGTACACTGCGGCGCCGCGCCGGAGATTGGGCGGAAATCCGGCCGGAGTGGGGACTCGCCGGCAACGCCGCTTTCGTTGTCGCGCCGAGGAGCTCGTGCCGAGGTGCCAAACTGCACGGCCAGTGCTTCCTGCACTCCTATGACCCGTCCACGGACGAGGACGGGTCAGTCCTGCAGTCGATTCTGACCGCACCGGTCGTCGTGGCGCAGTGGATCAACGCGTCCTACTACTTCTCAACCGTGGCACCAGACGTCCTCGGCGCCGGCGACAAGACCCTTTTGAATCCAGTGAGTGATTTCGGGGTGATCTCTGGTGATGACCCAGACCTGAGGCAAGGCTTGCCGTGGCAGTCGGTCGCGTCGGGGAATCGCCCGTGGCACCTGCCGGTGCGGCTCCTCCTCGCGGTGGAGGCACCGTTGGCGCGGACGGGGACTCTCGTCAGAGACGAGCCCACCGTTCGTCGGCTGGTCGAGGGTGAGTGGATCCGTCTCGTTGGACGCGAGGGCCCGGCCAGCCCCTGGCGCGAGTGGACCTCGAAGCACGGGTGGGCGCTGTCGTGAAGAAGATCTTCGCGCACAGTCTCGTTGATCCGGCAGTGGTCGCCGCCGTCGGGTTCGCGGTGTCGGATATTGAGTCGAACGCTCGCGTCACCATTGTGCGGCGTCGCGATGGGTCCTGGTTCGTGATTGAACTTTGGGCGCGCGAGGGATGGGATGCGCAGTGTCGCGCCGAAGCTGTGTCGATCGCAGCTGCGGTGATCTGCGGTGCCAACCTGGTGGGGATACTTGTGAGCGACCTGGTTGTCGGCGCTGATGTGCGATGGGTTGGCGTTCATCGGAGCCGACGGAACAACCGCTCGCTTGACTCGCGGAGGTCATAACAGTGCTGAAGGGTAAGTCAATTCTGATCACCGGCATTGCTACTGATGACTCAATAGCGACCGCAGCGCTTCGCGCGGCTCTCCGGGAGGGAGCGCTAGTGAGGGCGACCGCACTTCCCCGAGACTTGGAGATGGCCCGTGACGTCGTGTCTGGCATCGACCCAATGGTTACGGTCGATCCGCTCGACTTCACCGATGCCGATGCCGTGTCGGTGTGGACATCGAAGCGAGCCGAGGAGGACTGGCGAATCGATGGGGCTCTGCACGCCATTGCCTTCGCCCCGCGAAGCGCTTTGGATGGCGCGTTCCTCGACGCCACCGATACAGATGTCTCCCAGGCACTGCGCACCAGTGTGTGGACGTTCGCCGTGTTGGCACGCACGCTATCGGAACTCATGGGCGACCACGGTGCAAGTTTGATTGGTCTCGACTTCGATGCGGGCGGACGTGCGTGGCCGGTATACAACTGGATGGGCGTGTGCAAGGCCGCGCTGCGAGAGTCGTCGCGATACATCGCTCGCGATCTGGGACCTCGGGGAGTACGCAGTAATCTCATTGCCGCCGGCCCATTGCTAACGAGGGCAGCCAAAGGCATTCCACGCTTTGAGCTACTGACACAAGCGTGGGAGGAGACGTCCCCATTGGCGTGGGACCCCGACGACGCATCACCGGTGGCTGATGTGGTGTGCTTCCTGCTGTCGGACTTCTCGAGAGCCATCACGGGTGAGGTGATTCATGTTGACGGCGGCTTTCACGCAATGGCCATGTCGCGTGGAGCAGCACAAGGTTGAGTCTTCCTTGGCAGGTCGCTCGGTGATTGGTCCGTGGTCGCAAGCGAAGGCTCGAATGGTTACCGCCACCCGACCCTCGACTATTTTGGAGGGTTCCCAAGCGAACAAAGTCATCCGCGGGACGTCAGCGCCATTCGTTTGCACACGGATGGTTACGGGAAGTAGCCAGCGACACGTTCTTTTCAACTCGCTCGAAGAGATGGATACGAATCTGGCTTGGTGTTCGGCGTGGAGGAGACACGCCTTCATAGGATTTGAGAGCCCCGCGCAGTTGGTTGTGTGCGTGTGCACCCAGTTTGGGCAGTTGGCACGACCAGGGAAAGTGCCGAGCTACGTTTGCCACGTGCGTGTCAGTCGACACTGTACGGCCCAGCACTGTACAGCACTGTACGGCCCACCACTGTACAGCCCACTAAATTTTCGCGGCAACGGTTAAGTTCTTGGAGTAGTTGTCCGCCCCTTCCCCTGACTATTGAGCGGGATCCCGCGTTGAACTCGGGGGTTGCAGAAGAGTCAGCAGGACGATGCGCGAATCGTTTTGTTGACTGGATGGTGACGAGACAAAAGCGGTCACGGGAGGTCTTCGCGGTCCGGTGAGTGCTTCTTCAAGCTGGAAGAACTCAGCGTGTGAGAGCTTGCTAATGGGTTTGGACCAACAGCGGGGGTTCGGCTCGTTCTCACAAGGACCTCGGCCGAGCTAACGGCGATCTGGGGCAGTATCGGTGCATTGGTCCCATCAGTGTTGGCCCGTTCGACTCAAGGTCGCCAGAGACGTCCCGCCACCAGGCCCGAGCGGGCATCGCTTCGATCAAGGGCCTCAAGGGCACGCTCCAGCACGAATTCGTCATCGGGACAGTTGTTGCTGAGCTGAAAGAGCAACTCGGGGTCCTTCGACGAAACAACGGCATCGCTCAGGGCGACGTCGATCTGGTGACGACAGGTCTCGATCACTGGGCTCGCAGAGTGGGGCATCATCGATCCTTGATACGCGCCGACCGCTCCCGCGAGGTCGTTATTGGCGAGCGACTGCAGGACCCGAACGTAATCGGCGTCAACCTGACCGATCAACTGGTACGGTCGCGAACCAATGGCGCCGCCGAGCTTTGTTCGAAGGTGCGACAACTCAGCCTTCACGGTCGCCGGACTGACCGAGTGGTCCCCGTACACGTGGGTCGTCAGTTCGTCGAGCGAGAGCCCCGATGGGTACATCGCGAGAACGGCGATGATCTCCATTTGTCGGCGACTGACTCGAATCGGAACGTTGTTTACTCGAAGTTCCGTCGTCCCCAGGGTACGAATCTCTATTCGGGTCAGTGGACCCGACCCCAGCGTCGTTGACGTGTCATCGACACGGCTGAGTTCGTACTGCACGCAACGCGCGAGCGCGCGGACCGTCGTGAGCAAGGATGGATTGGTCTTGGACCACAGAGAAGAGATGTCGACCACACCCTGGAACTCTCCGGTCCGGGGATCGAAGATCGGGGCCGAGTAGCACACCCAGTCGTGAACCACCGGCAGGAAGTGTTCGGCCGAGAAGACCATTGCGGGCTTCACCAATTTCTCTGCGAGAGCGAGAGCGTTGGTGCCGACGGCGTCCTCGGACCACTGCCCTCCGACGACGAAGTGCACCTTCTCGGCGTTGCGGAGCATGCGCCGTCCTCCGACCATCCAAGAGATAGTGACCGACCTGTCAGTTAGTGCGGCAACCATATCTCCACCGTCAACGACGTCACGCAGGTCATCTTCGATGACGTGACAGGCACGACCGAAGCGTGATTCGCTGAACCGTTCGCCGACGTCGACCGGAGATTTCATAGGGGCAAACGGGGTGTCGGTCGAGACGCTCTTAGCGGAACGCCGCCACGATGACGAAATCTCGGGTCGCGCGGACGCGGCACCAGGCGCACACACATCAGTGAGCCAACTGGACTCGAGCGCACTGCGCTTCTTTCGT
>JABBNY010000077.1 GCA_019352095.1 Acidobacteriota bacterium | reverse complement strand
GCGCCGTCGGGTAGGACTGGGAGAAATCACTTCGCCGATACGCACCGAGCAGCAACAACTCATAGCCAACGTGACACACCGTTGCCCCGATGACGTACGGCAACGCCTTGGCCGCAGGAAGGCCAATGAAGGGCCACGCCACCCAGCACACAACGGCTACACCGATGTTCAAGAGCGCAAAACTGGCGAATTTATCGTGCAGGCTCTTCGCAATGGCGTTCCAGACGGCGTGCACCACCCCGGTGCCGAGGACAACAAGGATCACGGTGGTGCTCACCTCGCTATCCCGACCCCTCGAGATGGCGACGATGGCGGCACGACACGCATTCTACGTACGCAGATTTCCCATGTTTTGGCCTCCCTCGAAACAGGGTGTCGCCAACGGATAGACTTACACTTCGCGTCTCGAGGTCTCGACTTTGAGAACACCGAGGACCTGTGGTGCAGCTCGGAGTGCACGCCGCCCTGTCAAGGCGGAGGTCGCGGGTTCAAATCCCGTCAGGTCCGCCACCCCGGAGCTCCCCCGTGGAGCGCCGGGGCGAGGTCGGGTAGCTCAGTTGGTAGAGCGCGCGCCTGAAAAGCGTGAGGTCACCGGATCGACGCCGGTCTCGACCACCAACCTCGACCGTCTCCTGGAAACCTACCCTGAGACGGTCACGTCCGCGTTCGTACGCACCCGCGCGACGCGCACCCGCGCGTAGTGATGCGACGACGTGGTGTGCCAGCGTCCCGTTGGAACCAGCCGCAGTCGAAGACCACGCAGGGCGATCTCCTGCTCGACGATCTTGGCACTCACGAGGCCCAAGGGCGCGATGCG
The DNA here is from genome assembly GCA_019352095.1 of Acidobacteriota bacterium. GTDB lineage: Bacteria > Actinomycetota > Acidimicrobiia > Acidimicrobiales > RAAP-2 > RAAP-2. Next base: position 11,264 of record JABBNY010000077.1, on the reverse strand, counting down.
CGCGACAACGTTGGAATCGTAGCGACGCTCGACCAGGTAGGCGCTGACCATGTTGTGGTGGCGGCGCGACGTGGTGACCGACCGGTAGAAGTAGGTCTGGGATCCGTCAGTCAGCGTCTGGGTCATTGCACGAACGTATCGACCCCGTGTGACAGCTCGCGCGTGGCACAATGCACGAAGGAAATGAGGGGACCATGAGTGAACTACCCAGCGTGACGCCACGATTCGTCGACCAGCCTGAGGGGGTGGCGTGGCCCAGCGACGAGTGGCCGCGCGCCACCTGCGCTTCCCAGGCAGCATTGGAACGCATTGTCGACGAGGCATTCACTCGCGACGACCTCGCCGTCACGAATGCGGTCGTGGTGGTCCAAGGTGGTCGCGTCCTCGTCGAACGATACGCCGGGGTGAAGGAGTACTTCGACCGCCCCGCCGAGCCAATCGGTCCCGAGAGCGAGCTGCTCTCATGGTCAATGGCCAAATCAATGCTCCACATGATCATCGGTACCCTCGTCGACCAGGGCCGTCTCACGCCCGACGACCTGGCGCGGATCAGCGAATGGAGCGACGAGCGCGACCCACGTCACCAGATACGCGTGCGCGACATGCTCGCGATGCGCGACGGGCTCGGCTTCGTAGAGAACTACGAGATCGGTCAGGTGAGTCACGTGATCGAAATGCTGTTTGGCGAGGGTAAAGAAGACATGGCGCGATACGTCGCCGCCCTTCCCCTCGCGCATGAGCCGGGGACGTTCTTCAACTATTCGAGCGGCACCACCAATCTGCTGAGCCGCATCGTCGCCGACGAAGTCGGCTACGGCGACGCCTACGAACGCTACCTCCACGAGCACCTCTTTGGACCCCTTGGCATGCGAAGCGCTCGAGCGACGTTCGATCCCGCCGGGGTCTTTGTCGCGTCGAGTTTCGTGCACGCCACCGCCCTCGACTTCGCCAAGTTCGGCCTGTTGTACCTTCGAGGTGGGCAATGGGTGGACCGACAACTCGTCTCATCATCGTGGGTGGCGACCGCTCAGACCCCGCTCAGCAAAGACCCCGACAGCGACGGTTTCTACTCGTGGCAGTGGTGGGTCACCGGTGACGAGTTCGGCACGTACTGGGCGAGTGGCTACGAGGGTCAGATGATCAGCGTCGTACCCGCGCTCGACGCCCTGGTGCTGCGCTTTGGCCACACGCCCGAGGAGCGCTACCCCGAGCTCGGCTTGTGGCGAAGTCGGGTACTCGAGGCGTTAGCGCAGGAGTTTCACGCGCCTTCGTAATTAAAGCCGAGGTCGGGGGCGCTGAACAAGGCGTCGAACGCGAACCCCTCGGCTGACGCCATGGCTGCGACGGTCCCGCCGCGGTCGACGACCGCGAGCAACATGACGACCTCCGCCCCGAAGTCGCGCACCACCGTGGCCGCTTCAAGCAGGCTGGTCCCACGCGTCACGGTGTCTTCGGTGATCACCACGCGGTCACTGGTGAGGAGTGAGCCGGCGATGCGTCCACCCGCCCCGTGGTCCTTCACTTCTTTTCGCACGCTGAACGCACGCAACATCCGACCCCGAGTTGCGGCGACGCCGGCGGTGATGAACGAGGCGCCGTCGGCCCCCATCGTGAGTCCTCCTATCGCTGTTGCGCTGGCGGGCATCTTTGCGAGCAGCAGGTCTGCGACGTCGACCATCACCTCGGGTGCGCAGATCGTCTGCTTGGAATCAATGAACCACGAAGACGTGCGTCCGGACTTGAGGGTGAACTGGCCTCGTCGCACCGAGTGTTCGAGCAGATGCTCGAGGACACGAGTTCGCGCATCGCTCACGACAGGACCACCGATCCCGTGCCGCTTCGCACGTGGCCAATCACCGAGACCGTGAGCCCCATCGCTCGCGCACTCTCCACGGCGGCATCGGTGTCATCGGCGTCGACCGCCACGACCATTCCGAGGCCACAGTTGAACACCCGCACCATCTCGTCGGCACTGACCTTGCCGCGACGCTGTATCTCATAGAAGATCTCGGGCGTCTCAAAACTATCCATATGAATCACCGCGTCACGCGTCGAGGGAAGTATCCGACCAACGTTGCCCAAGATCCCGCCACCCGTGATGTGCGCGGCGGCGCGAAGACCGCTGCCCAACTTCTGGGCCAAGGAGGTTATCGCGGGCGAGTAGATCACCGAGGGAATGAGCAGCTCATCACCCAGGGTTCGCGCGGCCCCCGGGTACGCCGGCTCGTGCAATGAGTCGGGGGACGTCACGAGCACCCTTCGCGCCAACGAATAGCCGTTCGAGCGAAGTCCCGGTGATGCGAATCCCAGGAGGACATCGCCCTTGTGCACCCGATGCGGACCCAGTTCACGGCCCTTGTCGATGACACCCACCGCGAATCCCGCGACATCGAGGTCGTCGGGCGCCATGACGCCTCCGTGCTCGGCCGTCTCACCCCCGAGCAGCGCGGTCTTGGCCTGTCGGCACCCCTCGGCTATGCCCGTGACGAGTTCCTCGAGACGCTCGGGATCGAGCGCGCCGACCGCCACATAATCGAGCAAGAACAACGGTTCGGCCCCGACGCAGGCAATGTCGTCGACCAGCATGGCCACGAGGTCGATCCCCACCGTGTCGTAGCGGCCGACCTGGCGCGCGATCTCGAGTTTGGTACCCACGCCATCAGCCGAGGCCACTAAGACCGGTTCTTTCATCTTCTTCAGGTTGAGCGCGAACAAACCCGCGAATCCCCCAATCCCACCGAGGACTTCGCTACGTCGCGTGCTGTCGACGACCGCCTTGATGCGCTCGACTGCGGCGTCGCCCTGTTCGATCGACACACCCGCCGATGCGTACGTCATCCCGCCACTGGGTTGGTCGAGGAGGCGACTCACCAGCGCCCACCAGCGGTGCCGAGCGCCACCGGGACGGGCGCGGGATAGTTGCCCGTGAGACACGCGTCACAGCACTCCCCGTCGAGTCGAATCGCCGCGCGCAAGTTCTCCAGGGTGATGAACTCGAGCGAGTCCGAACCAATGAACGCGTTCATCTCGCTGACGGAGTGATGAGCCGCGAGCAGGTCGTCGCGTGTGGGGGTGTCGATGCCGAAGTAGCACGGCCACATGAAGGGGGGTGATGAGATGCGAAGGTGCACCTCTTTCGCACCGGCGTCGCGCAGCATGCGAACGAGTGCCTGGGTCGTCGTGCCGCGCACGATCGAGTCGTCGACCACCACGAGGCGCTGACCTTCGATGTTCTCGCGCAGGGGATTGAGTTTGCGCCGGACACTCGCAGCGCGCTTGTCCTGATCCGGGGCGATGAAGGTGCGACCAATATACCGATTCTTCACCAAGCCGTAGCCGAAGGGTATCCCCGAGGCCTTCGCGTATCCCTCAGCCGCGGGGATGCCCGAGTCGGGGACGCCCATGACGATGTCCGCATCGACCGCCGACTGACCGGCGAGCAGTTCGCCCATGCGTCGACGCGTCGTGTGGACCTGGTGACCCATCAGGTAGGTGTCGGGCCGCGCGAAGTAGACGAACTCGAAGATGCACAATTTCTGCTTCTCGCCGGCCGGTTCGAGCAACTGCACCGACTCCACGCCGGCGGTGGTGATCGTCAGCATCTCACCGGGGCGGATCTCGCGGATGAACGTCGCTCCGACCACGTCGAGCGCAGGCGACTCCGACGCCACGATCCAGCCTTCGGGCTCGTCTTCGGTACCGAGTCGACCGAGGCACAAGGGGCGAAATCCGTAGGGATCACGCACCGCGTGCACCGCCTCGGCCTCGAGAATCACCATTGAGAAGGCTCCCTCGGCTCCCGAGAGGACCTCGGCCAGCGCCCCGGCGAGGTCGGCGCCACGCTCGACCGCGCGCGCGAGCAGTTCTGCGACGAGGTCCGAATCCGACAACATGGAAGTCACGCGAATATCTGCGGCATCGGCGAGCGCCGAGGTGTTGGTCAGGTTTCCATTGTGCGCGATGGCGAATCCCGAGCGACCCGCGGAGCGGTAGACGGGCTGTGCGGCAGTCCAGTTTGCCGATCCCGAGGTCGAGTAACGCGTATGTCCGATGACGATGGAACCGGCCAAGGCGCGAAGGGTCGTGTCGGCGAATACGTGACTGACCAGTCCGTTGTCCTTGACCACGGTGATTTGCTGGTTGTGGTAGGTGGCCATGCCGGCCGACTCCTGGCCTCGATGCTGGAGCGCGTACAGCGCGTCGTAGCAGAGGTGCGCGACGTCACGCCCCGGGGCCACAATCCCAACTACGCCACAAGCTTCCTTCATGCACTCTCCACACTATGGGTCACTTGTTGGAAAGGCACTGCGACATTCTCGCACAGACCAACGGGGAGACCGCGCCGCGTCGGTACGCTGGGAGCGTGATTGACCTACACACGCATTCGAAGTTCTCCGACGGTTCTGACACGCCCGCCCAACTGGCCCAAAAGGCCCACGAACTGGGCATCGTCGCACTCTCACTCACCGACCACGACACGACCGCCAGTCACGACGAGATGGCCGAGGCGTGCGAGCGATTCGGCGTCGAGCTCGTGAGTGGCGTGGAGGTGTCACTACGCGATACCGAATTCCCCAAACTGCAACCCGACGGCAGCACCGGAGCGCGCAATATCCACGTCCTGGCGTACTTTTTGCCTCTCGATCCCGAGAGCGGGCTCCAGCAGAAATTGGCGTCACTGCGACACGACCGAGACACCCGAAACACCGCCCTGGTCGCACTCTTGCACGAGCACGGCTTTGAGAAGCTGACGCTCGAGTACTTGACCAACCTTGCGGGCAACGTCCACTCCATCGGGCGCCCCCATTTCGCACGGGCCATGTTCGAGCTGCATCCTGAGATCGTCGGCGAGCGCAACGATCAGACCTGGAACCGGGTCTTCACGGACTGGATTGGCAATGAGGGCAAGGCCTACATCCACAAGACCAGCATGTCGGTCGAAGAGTTCATCGACTCTGCGCACGGCACCCACACGATCTTCTCGATCGCCCACCCGCTTGTGAACTACGTCGAGGCACCCAACAGCTCCTCGATCGAGTCCACCATGCCGCGCGTGCTCGGGTCGCTGCGCGAACGCGGCTTCAAGGGTGTCGAGGCCTACTACGGCAGTAATACCGCGGCGACCAGGTCACTCATGGTGAAGATCACCCGCGACGCGGGCATGATCCCAACCGGCGGCTCGGACTATCACGGCACGTACAAGAACGACGTGGCCCTGGGGTACGGCAAGTCTGGAGACTTGCACGTCCCCAACGAAATCCTCCAGGAGCTGAAGGCGGCCCGTTAGTCGAGCGAGGCCAGTGCGTCCTCGAGGGCGCTGGATCGACGCGAGGCAATGCGCTCGACGGGCAGTTCAATCATCGAGCCGATCGTGAGCTGGGATCCGCCGATGACGCCCAATTCCACGACGTCCACACCCGCCGCGGCGGCGCGCGTCGTGAAGGACTCGACGTCGTTGGTCGCCATGACGAAGCGTCCCGGGAACTCGCTGAAAAGCTCCGCGTGACTTGTGAGCTCGATCACGCTCGCCCCGACACCGTTGGATGCGGCCATTTCGGCGATGGCGGTCGCGAGCCCACCGCCACCCACGTCATGCACCGCCGTGACGTCGCTCGGCGCACCCGCACACACCGCGGCGACCTCGCCGGCGACGAAATCGAACGTTGCGCGCAGACTCGGACCGTCGAACTCGGCGATCCGGCCGCCACGTCGACCGCGATTCGTGGCCCACCGCGTCCCCCCGAGGGGGAACGGCGAGGCGCCCCGGGCCGTTCGCACACCGACCAGGACCATCGTGTCGCCCTCTCGCCAGGCCCACCCGGGCGGCGGAGCGACGAGGGACTGAACGACACCCAGCAGACCCACGACCGGTGTGGGGTCGATGTCGCTGCCGCCGCTCTCGTTATAGAGCGAGACGTTGCCCCCGATGACCGGCAAACCCAACGCGAGACAGGCCTCGCTCATTCCATCGACCGTCTCGGACAACTGCCACATGACCTCGGGGTGCTCGGGATTGCCAAAGTTGAGACAGTTGACCACCGCCTTCGCACTCGCTCCGACGCAGGCCAAGTTGGCGACGCTCTCGGCGATCGTGAGTGCGATGCCGACTCGCGGATCGAGCGCGCACCAGCGCGGATTCGAATCGGTGGAGATGGCGATGCCGCGCTCGGATGCGGGCAGGCCCGGGCCGGCGAGGCGCAACAGTGCCGCGTCACGTCCCGGACCGACGACGGTGTTCAAGAACAGTTGCGAGTCGTACTGGCGATACACCCAGGCCGGGTCCATCAACAGTGCCAAGAGGTCGTCGCTCGCGACACCCTGTGGTTCGTCGTAGGTCGGATCGTCGTCCAGCACTGCGTCGAGCGACGCGGGGCGCGCACGAGGGCGGTCGTAGAGGGGGGCCTCGTCGGCGAGCGATGCCGCCGGGACCTCGGCGAGGATCTCACCGTCAAAACCGTCACGAACACGCAGCATCCCAACCGAGCGACCGTGCGCGTCGAGTTGTGGTTCGACCACGTGCCCCACGATGCTCGCACGAACCTCCCATTTGGCGCACAACGTGGCGACTGCCGGCCAGTTCTCAGGCGTGATGATGGCGAGCATCCGCTCCTGGCTCTCTGAGGTCATGATCTCGTAGGGCTGCATTCCCTCTTCTCGAAGCGGCACCGCGTTCACGTCGACGTCCATCCCGACGCCACCTCGCGCGGCGGTCTCGCTCGTGGCGCACACGAGGCCCGCGCCACCCAGGTCCTGGATGCCCACGACGAGCCCGCGGTCGAGCAGCTCGAGGCACGCTTCGATCAAGCGCTTCTCCTCGTAGGGGTCTCCGACCTGCACACTCGGTCGTTTCGCATCATCGAGCGACTGCGCTCCGTCTTCACCAGCGAAACCAGCTGACGCCAGCACCGAGACACCGCCGATGCCGTCGCGGCCCGTCGAGGAACCGAGCAGCACCGCGAGATTGCCGACGCCCGACGCCACACCGAGCACCAGTCGCTCGGTCGGCAACGCACCGGCGCACAGCACGTTCACCAGAGGATTCGAGGCGTAGCACTTGTCGAACGTCAACTCACCGCCAATGGTCGGCACGCCGACGGAATTTCCGTACCCCGAGATCCCCGAGACGACGCCCTCGACGAGCCAGCGCTGACGGGCGTCGTCAAGTTCACCAAAAAAGAGTGGGTCCATGACCGCGAGGGGGCGAGCACCCATGGTGAACACGTCGCGAAGGATGCCACCCACGCCGGTCGCGGCGCCTTGGTAGGGCTCAATGGCCGAAGGATGGTTGTGACTCTCGATTCGAATCGCCACCGCGATCCCGTCGCCCGCGTCAATCACCCCGGCGTTCTCTCCCGGACCGACCAGAACGTGTGCAGCCGTGGTGGGTAGGCGCTTGAGATGGATGCGCGATGACTTGTAGGAACAGTGCTCGCTCCACATCACCCCGTAGAGCGCGAGCTCCAAGGGATTGGGGTCGCGTCGAAGCACCGTACGGATGTCGTCGAGTTCGGAGTCGGTCAGACCTAGGGCGCGGTGCAGGGGCTCGGGGGCGCTATTCACCCCTCCAAACTACCGGCCCGCAGGTTGGCCCTCTCCCTGGGGTGGATCGAGCTCACGACGATGCGCCCAGGTCCACGCGGAGAAGAACAGCGACGCCCCGATGGTCACGATGTTGATCGCCAGCTCCACCAGCCCATTGGCACCGCGAAACCAGATCGAGTGCTCGAGATCGAACAAGACGTCCATGGCACCGAGGTAGAAACCCGCACCGGCCGCCAGCAAGAGGAACAGCACCGCGCTCGGCGAGCGGCGTCGCAGTGCGTGCGCCCCGAGCAGCACGAAGAGCACGATAAGCCCGTCAGCCAGGGGGAACGCCTGTTCGAAGCCAACGTAGAGCGCACCTGAAGAAGACGCCACGAGTGAGCGATGGGCGAACCACATGGTCCAATACGCCACGATCAGCGCCGCGACTGCGAGACAGGCCACGATCAGGCGGCGGCGCACACTCTCGCCCACGCGAGATTGGACCTAGGACGCGCTCACGGGCGCGCGCAGGAATCCCTCGAGCAGGATTCGACCATCGGCACTGCCGAGCAGGGTCGACATCGCGCGTTCGGGGTGGGGCATCAGCCCAACGACGTTGCCTTCGACGTTAGAGACGCCCGCGATGTCATCGCGCGAACCATTGGGGTTCTCCTTGTAGCGCAGCACCACCTGGTCGTTCTCGATGAGTTGCTCGTAGGTCGCATCGTCGCAGGTGTACGCACCCGAGAAGTGATTGATCGGAATGCTCAACTCCTGGTCCTTTGACGCCGCACGCGTCAACACCGACCTGGTCGAGGCCACGATCAGGGTCGTTGGTTGACACAGGAATGTCAACCCACGATTCTTCTGCAGCGCGCCAGGCAGCAGTCCCGCTTCGGTGAGCACCTGAAAACCGTTGCAGATGCCCAAGACCGCGCCGCCCGCCTTGGCGAACTGCGCGATCGCGCTCATCACCGGCGAGAAGCGCGCGAGGGCCCCCGGACGCAGGTAGTCACCGTGGGCGAAGCCTCCTGGCAAGATGATCCCGTCGTAGCCCTCGATCGTGTCAGTCGAATGCCAGATGAAGTCAGCGTCGGCGCCAAGCGACGTCATCGCGGTCAGGGCGTCGTATTCGCAGTTGGAACCAGGAAAGATGACGACACCGATCTTGGTCATGGTGCGCCCCACCCGGAGTCGCCGACGCGGGCGGTCGCATTCTCGATCACGGGATTGGAGAGGAGTCGCTGCGCCAACGCCGTCGCCTTTTCGAGGGCGGCGCCTTCGTCGGAGGCTTCGATCATCATGTGAAACGACTTACCGGCGCGAACGTGGGTCACCCCATCAAAGCCCAGCGCGGGCAAGGCTCGTTCGATGGTGGCACCCTCGGGGTCGGCAATGCCTGCGCGAAGCGTAACGGTGACGGTAACGGGGAAGTTCACGACTACGCACCGTACCAGTCCGTGAGGGATCGTCCGGTCACTCGCTCGTAGGCCGCTACGTAACGCTGCGAGGTGACCTCGATGACCTCGCCGGGGACGGCCGGGGGTGGTGGCGTGCGGTCCCAGCCCTGGGCGTCGAGCCAATCTCGAAACGGTTGCTTGTCGAAAGACGGCGGTACTTCACCGGGACGCACTTCGTCGGCGGGCCAGATCCGCGAGGAGTCCGGGGTGAGCACCTCATCACACACGACCAGTTTTCCGTCGACGTAACCCAGTTCGAACTTGGTGTCAGCGAGGACGAGTCCGACCTTCGCCAGTTCGCTCGCAGCGCGGGCGAACAGACCGAGACACAGTGCCATGGCTTCACCGACCACCGCGTCGCCCACGATGTGGGCCGCCGCCGCCAGGTCGATGTTCTGATCATGGCCGGAATCGGCCTTCGTCGAGGGAGTGAACAATGGGCGCTCAAAGGGGTCGGTGAGGCGCATACCCGCGGGCACCGCCATGTTGTGCACGGTGCCCTTCGCTACGTACTCGTCGTAGGCCTGACCAGCGAGTCGTCCGCGAACGATGCATTCGAGCGGCAGCATCCTCGCGCGACGAACCAGCATGGTACGACCGTGCCAACGACGTTCGTCGATGAAACCGGGAACGAATTCGTCGATCACCGCCGGATCGCACGCGACCAGTGACGCGGGCACCTCGTCGGAGAATTCGCGCACCCAGTAGTGGGTCAGCGCCGTGAGAACACGCCCCTTCTCGGGCACCGTCTCGTGCATGATGACATCGAACGCACTCAATCGGTCCGAGGCGACCATCAACAAATGTTCCTCGTCCACCTCGTAGAGGTCGCGCACCTTGCCTGTGTAGATGTGGTTGATGTCGAGGTTCGTCACGAGCGCCACGTCAGTGCGTCGAGAAAGCGGCCACGGTGCGCGAGCAGGCGCTGCGCGTCAAAGGCGCGAGCCAGGGCGTCATTACTCAATGTCACCAGTTCATTCTCTTCGATGACGTCTTTGAAGTTGCGACGTTCTTCGAAGGCTTGACGCGCACTCGACTGGACAATGCGGTACGCGTCGTCCCTGGACATCCCGGATTCAACGAGTGCGAGCAAGACTGACTGGGAGAACACGAGACCGAGCGATCCCACGGTCAAGTTCTCGAGTGCGCGCTCGGGCCGCAGCACCAAACCCTTCGCCAGGCCCGTCGCCTTCCTCAGCATGTAGACCGTCAGTTGCAGGGCGTCGGGTAACACGACGCGCTCGACGCTCGAATGCGAGATGTCACGCTCGTGCCAGAGCGCCACGTCCTCAAGACCCGCCTGAAGGTAACCACGCAGCACGCGCGCGAGTCCACAGAGCCGCTCTGACAGGACGGGATTGCGCTTGTGGGGCATCGCGGATGATCCCTTTTGACCTGGTGCGAAGGGTTCTTCCGCCTCGCCGACCTCGCTGCGCGCCAGATGGCGCACTTCGAGCGCGAACTGCTCCATCGCGGTACCGAGCGACGCGCACGCGTACAACACCTCCGCGTGGCGGTCGCGCGCGATGACTTGCGTGGCCGGCACGCCAGTGAGCCCGAGCGCTTCGCAGACGTACGTCTCTACTTCGGGATCGATATTGGAGAACGTCCCGACGGCCCCCGAGAGCTTGCCGACGGCGATCGCCGCGCGCGCTCGCTTCGCGCGCTCGATATCGCGCTGCACCTGCAAGGCGAACAACGAGAACTTCGCACCGTAGGTCGTCGGTTCGGCGTGCATCCCGTGGGTGCGACCGGTGATGGGCATATCGATCGACTCCTCGGCACGCGCGCTGAGTGCGTCGCGCAGGGCCGTGGCTTCGTCGATCACAATGTCCATTGCTCGGCTCAACGTGTGACAAAGAGCGGTATCCACAACGTCTGAAGACGTCAGGCCGTAATGGATCCACGCCCCTTCTGGCATTCCGATCTTGGCCTGGACTATGTCGACGAACGCCGCGGTGTCATGGTTCGTGATCTGCTCACGCTCTTCGACCAACGCTACGAAGTCCGCGTCGATGACCGGTCGACGCTCGCGAAGCCGCGCCACCTCACCCTTGGGTAACACGCCGCGCTCGGCGAGACCCTCGGCGGCGAGCAGTTCGACCTCGAGCATGGTGTCAAAGCGATTCTCGTCGCTGAAGAGCGCCGCGACGTCCTTCGGGGCGTATCTGGGAATCATTGTTCTCCTTTAGACCGCCGCCAGGGCGATGTCGTGACGCATGACTCTTCCCTCAAAGGTTACGAGCGTCGCGGCACGATACGCGCGCTCGCGGGCTTCTG
>JABBNY010000076.1:11849-12134 GCA_019352095.1 Acidobacteriota bacterium | reverse complement strand
TCCCGGTTGTTGGATACTATTAAAGCCCAAGATCACTTCTATACATATTTCCTATCAAAGCTAGTCTTCTTCATTGTGCCTTTTCAACTTGCTTCCCTCTCATTATCTTGCGCCGTTGCTTCAGCATGTGCGTGAAGAGGATGTAGAAGCCTACCAACATTAGCCACATTCTACATTCTTCATTGGGTCTAGAACACGTACCAGGAATGTAGATGAACAATATCAACTGCAGGGCCCAGGCATATTCTTGCCGTATCTTCTTCGCAGGCCCCGTAGCTAAATAAA
>JABBNY010000076.1:11481-11839 GCA_019352095.1 Acidobacteriota bacterium | reverse complement strand
AAACCAACCATGCCTCGCTGCTTGCACCCAATGGATAGAGGACCAAGAACGTATTGTACCTTAGCCACGAAATAATGCCGGGAGAGTATCCGCTCAAGGTGAAGACGAAGAATCCATATCGAACAACCTCTGTCACACCCCATGCAAACAGCATACTGGAATATCCAGCGCTCTGGGCCACGAACGGGAAATTGTTGACAATTCCCCAGACAAGGAGGAGTCGACTAGAGACCTGCATTAAGGTGGTACCGATCGGAGCTCTGACGATACCTTTCAATTGGTATACCTTAGCTGACTTTCAAAGATATAGGTTATGAGATCATACCAACAGCGGAGTGTACCACCTCCAGCAAAGCCA
>JABBNY010000076.1:0-11471 GCA_019352095.1 Acidobacteriota bacterium | reverse complement strand
CACAGAATCATAGACACGAAATTGTAGAGGATGAGGTATTGCGTTCTGAGCGAGCTAGATTGCAAGGGTTTCGGACCTGGCTTTCGCACAGTGCCCGAAGCTTCTTTGGAATCCATTTTCGTCGAATTCGGTGCAACTGACCCTCTAAGTTGCGGCAGCGAGCTCGATACTGGGTACTGTATTGTCGTTGGGAAGCTGAAGAGACGAAGTCAACAAAATTTCCCTCGGCAGTGATGCATGCCCAGGCGCCAATTTCGGTAGCTTCCGAATCAAGTTTAAATTTCAACCACAAAATCCTTTTTGTCTTCTCCAAAACGACATGTGTGTTATGATAACAGGGAAGCAAATCAAGCTGACCTGCCAAATCGAGGGAAATTTCATACACTTTTTTCAAGATGTCACATGATTTTGCTGAGGTGAAATACAGTCTCCTATGGAGGCTGAGCAAGAGGGAAAATGGCCTCACCAGGACAAAGTCTCGAATCCCATTTCCCTCGATCACAATTGCTCAGGCATGACCCATTGTCATTTCTTACATCGCTGTAGCTTTATTGTATCTTTGCCTGCATTTGTTCTCGTTAATTCGTTCAGAATCTACCAGCTAGACTAGGACATTTCAGAAAATCAGAGGCTTTTCGAAATCTTCAGATTGCCGCAAAGCATGCTCAGTGGCCTTGCTTCTGCACCCATTGGAAGATAAGCCCACACTGTTGACGCGGATTTTCCTATACCTCCGAGACCAGCAACGACCTCTAGTAGTTTGACGTCATGTCGGCTCCGTCTATCTCTACTTTTGCCGAACTCTTGATGCGGGCACCAGCCGGCGTGGCTCTCCTGGCGCGCCTCGAGGTCGCTCAGCGCGACGACGTCGCCTGGTTCGAGTGGCCTTCTAACTCCAATTCGGATGCAGTTCAACTCGCTGCCGCCTCGGTCAAGAATATGACCCTCGGAGAGCTACTCGCCGTGGCAGTCTCAGCGGCCGAGCATTTTGCTGGACCCTGGAGTGGCGAGTCGTTGTCGGCCCTCCCCACGCTCTACGAAGCGGCAGATAGTCGCCACGAGATCGCCGAAGCTGTAGCGACGGTGTTCTTCGCGCCACTGCATCGTGGTGCGGATCTGCGCGCCCAGGAGTGGTGGTATGAAGAGCCCCGCGATGCGTCGCCACGGCGAAGCCCGTACTTCACGGACTACTCAGAGGTGTACGGCAACGGCGAGTTCACTTGGAGCGGACTCTGGACCGCAACCGACCCGCCTGACGAAGTTCACGACGCTCTCATCTCCGCCTGGGATGGTAGCGGCCGAGACGTATCTCGATGGCTACTTCCAATTCGAGCGAATAGTCGACTTTGGACTATCGATGGGCCTGACGATTGGGTGCGTCTGGTTGAAACCTATCCGAAAATGGCAACTCGGCCACACGCGGGATGGGAACTACCTGGCCCCAACCAACATCGTTCCGATATCAGGGCCCTTCTTCGAATCCCTCGCCAGCACGCCGTGCGAGACAAGATTCAGTCTCATCTGTTGCCCGATTGGAACGAGGTTGCCGTTGACTTTGATGGTGTCCACCTGAGTTGGGCTGGATTCTTGACCGCCGAGGGATACGTCAGTGACCTGCCTAGCGGTGGCGTCACGATGTTGCGCTACTGGGGAAGCGAGCGCACGCTCTGGCTACACGACGTCTTTGGCGAAGCGCAGCCCCTCACCGCCCCAGCTCTTACAAGCAGAATTGGCGGGAATGGAGTCAATGTCTCCGTCGACGGCACTCGTCGTGCCCGCGACCTAGGTACGCTCGACATACTTCTCGGTCGAAAGATGACTAAGGCGTAATCGACTCCACAACACCTTCATTTATTTGACTTCCGAGTCTGGGTTCGATTCCCAACAAATTCGCAAAAGTGATTGCGCTGAGCGATCAATCGAGTTGTCGGGTCTAACACAGTGCCCCTCGGGTCCCGGGCTGAGGAAGAAAAGTAATACCATCTAGATTGGATTACCAGCGGGATGGATAGACGCCGCGGATATCGATCTTGAAACCGATGAGTACCGTTGGGAAAGTCAGGGGTGACACGATGAACGAGAAGTTTTCGGCGGGTATTGGAGTGGACACCGAAGCGATCAAGACACATCAGTCACCTATCTGGCGGAACACCTATGTTGTATTGGGCATCGTCGCCATCGTCGCCTTTGGCCTATTGATAACGACACGCTCTACGAACCCAACTGTGTGGGTTCGCCTCCTCGGGCACCACTTCGAGTTGGCGCGCGGGGGCATCCCTGCCACCATTGCTCCGACGGTACTGCTCCTCATCGGCGTCGTGATACCTGCGTGGGCCATCATCAACGCCATGCGGACTCCAAAGGGCACTTTTGCATCACTTGGCAGGTCCAAGAGCAGGTGGGTCGTATCGATGATTATCTTGTTTCTCATCGGCGACGCGTCGCTCTTGCTGGTCCCTATCTACTATCTTCTACGCGTTCGGCCTCAACTCAACCGTGTGCAGGCAGCAGCGCGCTTCTAATTCCCGAGGTCTCTGGCTGGCCACTCAACTTGAGGCATTCGCCCAATGGCGGAAGAGCATTCACCTTCGATCACGCAGGTCCGAAGTAATGGCCCGCCCAGTCGAAAACTTCGGTTGATGATCCGTCAGGCAGTCGTCTGGTGTCACCGGTACGAACATTGTGGTGCTGCTGACCGTCAAACATCACGATGCTCTGTTCGTCTCCTCCAATTCGGTCCACGCCTAACCATTGAGTGAGCCTCCATCCAAGATGGTGAACTTCGATAACTCCCCTGGCGTTTGAGTCGTGGACCGCAGCATCAAAAGTGCAACCTTGCATCGGCAATTTGATCTAGCGAATGCCTAATTCGCGTCGGTGGCCCGACGTCCGGAGTTGCCTCATCCAAGAGATTCCTATAAAGACTCCCAGCAACGACGGAGCGAAGGCCGACCAAAGTCCCCAGCTGGGAGTCGCGTAACTGAATCTCGGATGAATGAGGTGGTTTACGACATATAAAGGCACGATTTGAGATCCCACCAGTAGGGCGACTGCCCCGAAGAGTGACACAATTATCACCGGAGCGCTGGAAAGATTTTTCGTCAGTGAACTGATCGCGGCAAGGATGACGAGTACCGCGATTGCTACCGTCGCGAAGCCCATACCCCAATCCCAAAGAATGAGGAAAACGGTGGCTAATCCCTTGGCGTGAGGATGGATGGCGGGACCAAACACTCCACACACGACTAGTCCCGCCAAGGTCATAAGTGAAAGTGGGAATAATTTGTGAGCCACCCTCATCACTGTACGGCGAATGAAGTCCCACATCATGTTCGAAACTCATGAGCGGACGAGATGTCGTGAACAATCCCGCTGCAACGTTAGAAGACGGACTTTCTGAGTTCGCGTTCATAAGTTCACGGCGTCGCTTGTTGTCGATACTTGGTATTTTCGTAGAGGATCGTGGCCCGACGTGCCGAGAATGCATCCTCCCATTGACGGCTTGCCGACTAGTTCAGTGGGTCAGAACTACGCGGCGTATTGAACAATGAAGCTTCCAGCGGTACGCTTCTGAAATGCGCCACCTCAATCAGGACTCGGCTTTCGGCACTGAATTGCGACCATCCGCAGTGGTGAAGTACGGCCGAATCGCAGTTGTCACCCTGGGTTTAACTTTGGGCGCGGTCACCCTTCTCCCGAACGGCTCGTATATGTCGGGCCGTTCGGTGATGCGCATCAACGCCCTGGCCTCACCGTTCAGCGACTACGGAGTTGTTGAGATTGGCATGGTCGTAGTCGTGATCTTGCTGACGCTCCTTATTTGGACCAGGCAGTGGCGGGAAGTTCGGAAAAGTGCTTGGGGCGCGGTGTTCATTTGCGCCGGGTTGCTCGGGACTCTGCTGCCGGACTTGTGGAAGGGCAACACCATCTCTATCTCGCAGGGTGTGGGACAACATGTCATCGCCGTCACACTTCAGTACGGATTCTGGATCAACCTGTCCCTTGTCGTTACTCTCTTAATCATCTCGTCGATTGTCCTATGGAACGAACCACGTCCGAACCGGCAGGCAGGATATCGGAATACCGACGCTCCGAACTACATTTCGAATTAGCGTTGGTGCTCTTTGAAAAGCATTGTTGGTGTCGAGGGTCCTGTCCGGTGTCAGGACATCGGCGACACGCTCACCGGCCGGAAGGTAGAACGACCCATTCCAAGGCCATCGCTGTCACGAAGTTCAGTGTTAACTCATAGATGGACTTAGCTTTTGAGCTTCGCACACTTTGGTTAGAGGTTGAAAGATCGATGCACTATTGGGATAAGTTTCAGACGTTCTTGAGTCGAACGACCGCCTCGCGAAGAGACGGTAAGCGTTCGACGATAACGGATTCGACGACTGCAAAGTCGGTGTCGTGATAATGATGCACGAGCACGTCGCGCATTCGCGCAATTTGATTCCACGCGACGTCGGGCTCGGCGCTGAGGAGATCGGGATCGATGTGCTTGACCGCCTCGCCGATCTCCATCAGCCGAGCGCGGCACGCGTCATAGACAACGCCGTCGCGAAGGTCGCCTTCGGCGAGGTACTCGTTTATGGCGTCAATGGCGTCTTCGATGTCGGATAACCATTCCTGGTCACGACGAGTCACAAACTGACGGCCTCGGCGAAAACTTCATCTTTAACGAACGCCCGCAGTCCGCGTGATGTGCAGACGTCCACCTTTACGCCGAGTTCTTCTTCCAGCTCACATCCCAGCGCCAAGATGTCGAGGGGGTGAGCGTTGTCGTCGAAGTCGACCAAGAAGTCGACGTCGCTCTCCGGCGTCTCCGCTCCGCGCACGACGCTGCCGAAAAGACGGACATTACGGGCGTGGTAGCGCGCCGAGATGGCGAGGACCGCCTCGCGATGAGCGAGTACCAATCGCCCGAGCGGCGAGGTGGCGACGAACGTTTCTCCCATGGCTCTAAGTCTACGACGGAGTCATGCCCGCGGACCGGTTGGATTCACCGACGGTGAACTCCTGAATCCTGGGTTGTGCGCCCGCTTAGTACTCGTATGGATCCCCTGTACCCTGGCCGCCGGAGACCAGTGAAGCCACGGTCATCTCCAGATTCCGATGGCCGAGCATCTTGACGCGATAGCGCACGTCTGTCGCCGTATCGAGCATCAACGTCGCTACGATGCGGCGATCAAGGTGCGACTCCCGTGAGATTGTCTGAAGAATTGGCTACTCTTTCCCCAGACACAGCTCAAATCCCTCGCCGTCAACTCCGCGATATTGAATCGTGACTTGACCTTGAAATGAGTCCTGGTCTAGCCAATTGTCTAGCCACGAGGTCAAACGTGAGTGGACTTCTGTGGACGTTGGTGGACATCCCACTTCGGCCGGCCAACGAATCTGGACGCTGATGGACGTCCCTGGACAATCTAGAAACACTCTCAAGGTGCCGGGATCGAGACCCGGGCGGCCCACCAGAAGAAGGCCCACCAGATGTTCTGAACGATCACGCTCGTGCATCCCAACGGTCGCAACACTTACCAGCTGAAATGAGAATTAAGCGGGTTAGAGGAAACGTCGTCAGCGCGAAACCCGACACGAATCTCTTCTTTGCGCGGGTGAGGTCTAGCTAAGAGGGTTCGAGCAACTAAGAGTCCCCTCTCCGCAACCGCCGGTCACCTTGTACTTGAACGGCTGGAAAGTGACTACTGGCGTCCCGACATCGATCTGGATGTCACTTTGGTCCACGAGCGGAGTAAGGCGCGGGTCACCGGTCAACCGCTTACCGTTCTCAAAAACCACCACGGCTCCTACGGCTGAAGCAACTCTCGATGAACTGAGCGGCTGATTCCAAACGTCAAAGAACTCGCCCAGAGTGAAGATCTTCTTCACCGGAGATTCAACATGGATGATCCCATCGGCAACATGCGTGTGCAACCAGTACAGGCAATCCTTGTATCCGACGTCGTAAAACTTGCCGGAAGGATAATTCACGATCATTGGCGGCGCAGTGATCCCGATACCTGCGGGTAGCCCCATCTGTCGACCATCAACGAATACGGCCACGTGAATGTGAATGTGAAATTTG
The DNA here is from genome assembly GCA_019352095.1 of Acidobacteriota bacterium. Taxonomy (GTDB): domain Bacteria; phylum Actinomycetota; class Acidimicrobiia; order Acidimicrobiales; family RAAP-2; genus RAAP-2. Next base: position 5,386 of record JABBNY010000076.1, on the reverse strand, counting down.
ACTACCTCTTTAGAATCGGTCTCACACGTCATGCCGTCAACCGTGGCTCCGGTGACCGTTGAGGATGCCGGTGCGACATTGGCAACATTGTCGAGGACAATGCCTTCGGGTCCCACGCGAACCTTTGACGGTTGAGACGACGCCCACACCGTCGCGCCACTGCCAACTGCCAGTGCGGCCAGAATGAGGTAGGGAACCGAATTCCGCAAACTTCGTTTGGCTACCGACAATTGCACCACCCTCTTCCTTATCTGACACTGTTGCCAACAGGCTTTTGACAATTTCGTCTCCCCGCGCGTGACACCACGGTGTTCAGATTTTTCGCAATCATCATCGTACGAGCGGTGAAGTCGACCCAGGTAGTGACGAAGGTCCCCCATACATCGTGAAATTATGGGGAATTGACTACTTATACTCCCTAGGGGTATGCATTTTCAACGCGATCAAGGAGAACGACTATGCCGTACGGTTGGCAAAATCAGGGAATGGGCGGGGGTACCTGGGCTCTCATGATCATCGGCATGTTGGTCTTTGGGGCCATTTTGGTTGTCGGACTCGTGGCTCTTTCACGCCACAATCAAGTGGGTCACAGCCCCAGCACCAACCCCACGGTGTCCGACCCCGCGATCCCAATTTTGAAGGAGCGGTTCGCGCGTGGCGAAATGACTGAAGAGGAATACACCCGCCGACTCGCAATTTTGAAAGATCATTCGTGACGCGCGCTGGCGCACGCTTGCTCACAGTTCTCGGTGCCGTCGGACTGCTCACGTTGGCAGCCATTTCGGGGGTCGCGCTGTCCCGAGGTGACTTTGGGTCCGGGCGGCGACTCGCCATTGCCAATTGCGGTCCCAGCAACGCGCAGAGCACAGTCGTGCAGGTGACATTGAGTGACCGCGGCGGAGCGATGATGGGTGGCGGCAACTCAATGATGGTCTCGCTCAACGCGACGCCCAACTCCGTCAGCGCGGGCACTGTGACCTTTGTGGCCACGAACATCGGGGCACTGAATCACGAGTTGCTGATCCTCCCGGCTCCTTCGGATGGGGTGGGAACTCGTGCAGTAGGTAGCGACGGCAAAATCGACGAGAGTGCCAGCCTCGGAGAAGCATCCACGTCGTGTGACAATGGCCCAGGACAGGGAATCACTCCTGGCACCACGAGTTGGGTGAGCGTTCATCTCACGCCCGGCAACTACGAGTTGCTCTGCGACGTACCGTGGCACTACGCCAACGGAATGTTCACATCATTTCGCGTCAATTGAGCCTGAAGGGGATGTGGGAACGATGACTGCACCGGGATACAGCGACGACAAGACCGCGGTACTCGCCCGCCTCAAGAAGATCGAGGGGCAAGTGAGGGGCGTCAAGAAGATGGTCGAGGACGATCGGTACTGCATCGATGTCCTTCAACAGATCTCAGCGGTGACTCGCGCCCTACAAGGAGTGGCCCTCCATCTCCTCGACGAACATCTCAGTCATTGTGTGGTGGAGGCCGTCAAGGCCGGCGGAAGCGAAAAGGACCTCAAACTCCAAGAGGCATCCGAGGCGATTGCGCGATTGGTGAAGTCGTGACTCTCTCACTGGCGACCGTACCCTTCCTCTTGGACGTCGGCCGTTCCCTGCGCGAAGGGTTCTTCATGTTCTGGGAGACTCTCTGGGCGCTCGTACTCGGTTTCACTCTCTCGGGAGTGGTTCAGGCATTCGTCTCAAAGGATCAAATGCGCGCCAAACTCGGCAACCACCGGCCCGCCGCGGTCGTACGCGCCTCGTGGTACGGCATGGTGTCGTCCAGTTGCTCCTACGCCGCTTCGGCCATGGCCAAGTCTTTGTTCTCAAAAGGGGCCGACTTCACCTCCGCAATGGTCTTCATGATCGCCTCGACCAATCTCGTGGTCGAACTCGGTGTGGTCATGTTGGTGTTGCTCGGGTGGCAATTCGCGGCAGCAGAATTTGTCGGTGGACCAATCATGATTGTCCTTTTGGCGCTGAGCGGCGGGTTCGTCTTTACTGCACCCGTAGTGCGACGCTCGCTCGATCGAATGCGTTCAGGTGTACACGGTGGCCATGATCATCAGGCCATGTCGGGAGTCAGCGAAGAACGCCAAGAGGAACTCGAGGCGGAGTCCTTCTCAGCAAAGGTGAAGTCGCCCGCAGCGTGGTCTGACGCGTCGAGTTACGCCGTGGCCGACGCCACGATGCTTCGCCGAGAGTTAGTGATTGGCTACGTCATCGCTGGCTTCTTGGCGGTGGTCGTCCCCTCTCAGGCGTGGAACGATCTGTTCCTGCATGGCCACGGTTTCTGGACCAGTGTCGAGAATGCGTTGGTCGGCCCACTCATTGCCGTGATCAGTTGGGTGTGTTCGATCGGAAATGTTCCGCTCGCTGCCGCATTGTGGTCTGGCGGTATCTCCTTTGGAGGGGTCATCGCCTTCATCTTCGCAGACCTCATCGCGATGCCTCTGATTCTCATCTACCGCAAGCTCTACGGTGGACAACTCACTATTCGACTTGTGGCACTCTTCTACGTCGTGATGACCATCGCTGGTCTCGCCACGCAAGAGATATTTCGAGCGTTGGGAGCCATTCCTAGCCGGAGAGCGTTCAGCGTTTCGGCCGCGCATTTTGAGTGGAATTACACGACGTTCTTAAACTTCTTCTTCATCCTCCTCGCCATTGCCGTGTGGTGGTTAGCCAAGCATCGTGACCGTTTTGGCGGTGGCGTCGGATACGCCATCGATCCAGTGTGTGGCATGCAAGTGAGAATCAATGATGCTCCCGCCCACTCCCAACATGGCGGCGTCAACTACTACTTCTGTTCCGACCATTGTCGCGAGAAGTTTGAAACAAACCCCATGGGTTACGCGACCAAAAAGCCGGCTCCTGGAACTTCAATGGACCATGGCTCAGGGGACCATGGCTCGAAGAGTAAACCGAGCAATATTGACCCCGTGTGTGGAATGGAAGTCGATCCACTGAATGCGGCAGACCATCGTGAATATATGTCACACGATATTTACTTTTGCAGCACTGGCTGTGCGACACGATTCGACCAAGATCCGGCGCGTTATCTTGCCGCAGTTGACAATCCCGTAGAAATACCATCCGGCCCAGTAGTCGTGGCACTATCTAAGAAGAAGACCCAACTTCCGCCACTTTGAATAGGACAAGGTGGCCCTCATAACCTCGATCGGGATTCGTTCGGCCTGCAGACTAAATTCGCTCGTTTGACTCTGTGAATCCGTGAATCCATCTCGACCTAATCCTGTATCTCAAACTCCGTGAGTGTCAGCGCGTTTCCGCTCAGCACACCCTTAGCCTGAACTTGATCGCCCACCACGATGGTCGAGACGTCTAGCGATGTCGGCACCACGAAGGAAATCGGCGTCGACTGATCACTGGGTTGAATCACCAAGGACGTGGGAGACACCGAAACCACTTGACCCTCGGCCTCTGTAGTGATCGATTGGCCTTGATCGCCCGCAGGACCTTGAACATCGAGACTCAATAATGTCAACACACCGGCTACCATGCCGGCTACCGCGTGCACGCGCTCGCCCACAACGAGCGGGGCCAAAGTCATCGTCGACGGAATCGCGACGACCACCGATGCCGCGTTGTCACCTGGTTGGATAGTCAAACTGGTGGCGTCCGTGGAGACGATCAGCCCCTCAACGTCAATCGTCGAATTCTGGTTTTGATCGGATCCACTCACTCCGGCGGAATTATTGTTGGCAGCCGACTGATCGTCGACAATCGTCACCAGGGAAAATGATTGGTTTGCGTATGCCACCATCAGCTCCACTTGGTCACCGACCGCAATTGTCGAGGGCAACGTGATGCTGGAAGGAATAGCGACCGTAGTTGATGCTCCTTCGTTGACGTTGATGGTCAAGGAGGTACTCGAAAGAGCGGAGAGGGCGCCCTGCAGGTCAATCATCCCCGATACGCCCACATCTTGCAGTGACGTCTCATCGAGTGCGCCGTTAACAACGTCGACGTTGACATTCACAACTTCACCAATGGGCGGGTTTGAACTTGAGTCGTGAGAGGAGATTCCTGAACGCGTGACAAAGAACACACTCGCGCCACTGGACAGTTCGAGTCGGCGACCGCGGTTTGCGGCAACAGTCGCTCGAAGATGAGCCGAGTGGGCCTTGGCGCGAACCTGCAACGTGGTGGCGCGATATGTTCCATCGCCCAACCTGAACGCGTGCGATGAGATCTGGGTGCCAATGGCGACGTGACGAGGAGAGGAGAAACGAAGAGTGCGCACGAGACCCGAGTGCAACGCCACCACGATGGTCCTTCGCGCAGAATTGTCCGAGAGCACGGTGCCTTGTACCGTGACTGCCTTGGACTGGAGTTGCACATTCGCGCGACTCCCCGCCGCGGAGGCGCTCGACGCGCTGCCCAGAATGCTGAGCGAGATGGCTGCAGCCATCACCGACCTAGTGAGTAACGGACTGTGAAAACGTTGCATGAAAATCTCCTCGAAATGTAGCGGCGTAATCAGGAAGTTAACGTCGCGACATTAAGGCTGTCTAAGGCAAAGATTAGAGTCGGCGTGCTGTGAACAACTTCGCGACAACGGACGAACACAACGTTCAAATCAGTAACTTCGCCACTACGCCCGAACTCCGGCGACACCACCGACGGAAGACCAATCCAACAACATGTGAAGTCGCAAGCCGGAAGGAACCTTCACGACCCAAGTCGTTGCCACCATCTGGTCAATGACCGCCTTGCGGACGTCAGAGAACGCAGCGTCGGACTTTTTCTTCGCGTTGCTAGAAGTTGTCTTCATCAGGTCTCCTTGTTTCGCAGCTTGAAAGCCGAATCGGTAGTTTTCCAACTACGTGAGGGACCTCAGTCTCAACTCATAGCTTTCACCATCGGTCTCTCGAAATTGAATAGTGACTTCACCTTCGAACGAGTCCTGGTCTAGCCAATTGTCTAGCCACGACGTCAAACGTTCGCGGACTTCAGCGGATGTTGGTGGACAATGGACTTCGTCCAGCCAATAAATCTGGAAGCTGATGGACGTCCCTGGACGTTCTCGAAACACTCTCAAGGTGCCGGGATCGAGACCCGGGCGGCCCACCAGATTTCACCAGAAGACTTTGAACGTTCACGCTCGTGCATCCCAACGGTCGCGACGGCAAGGAATTCGAAAAGAAGATTTGGTGGTTTAGAAGAGTCAATGGCAACGCAATGCCTGGCACGATTCACCACGTCGGGGTGGGCACCATTACCAATACACCAAAAAGTGCCTACGCGTCGTCTCACCTTCAATCACGGGCCCAGCGTCGCCATCGGAATCACCGCAACCCCATCTGGTCGAACGTAGCCGTAACCGCCTGGCGTGATCACACCGAGCACACTCGGTT
>JABBNY010000075.1 GCA_019352095.1 Acidobacteriota bacterium | reverse complement strand
CGTCCAAGCCCTACTACAACTTCAAGAGTCAGACGGAGATTGACGCGTGGACCAACCTCTTCCTACCGATCATCCAGGGAGCGTAAAACCAACGCGGCGACTTACAGCCCTGCGAAGGAGACTCCCGCCGTATCTTTTGAGTCTCCCCGCGGGGCTGTGGTTGCTGCTGTTGTTCATCGTGCCACTGCTGATCATGGTTTCGATCACGCTCAAGACGTGTAGCCCCGCATCTGGGGCGTGCGTTATGACGTGGAATTGGGGCGATCTACCTCACGTGGTGAACCTGTATCGCCCGCAGTTCATCACGAGCCTGATTTTCGCCGCGATTGCGACGATCATCGACCTGGTCATCTCGTTTCCAATCGCGTACTGGATTGCGTTCTACGGTGGGCGAAAGAAAAACTTCTTCCTCATCATGCTGCTGGTGCCGTTCTTCGTCTCGTTCATCATCCGCACGTTGGTGTGGGAGTTCATCTTGTCCAACAACGGCATCGTGCTGACGTTCCTGAAGCACAACCACCTGGCTCCGTCGAACTTTCATATTCTGGGCACCGGTCTCGCGGTGATTGCGGGGCTGGCGTACAACTACCTGCCCTTCACCGCGTTACCGCTGTACGTGGCACTCGAGAGGATCGACAGACGCGTTTTGAACGCGGCCTATGACCTCTACGCCAACCGGCGTGTCGCATTCATGCGGGTGATCCTGCCCTTGACCGTCCCGGGCATCTTTGCGGCGTTCTTGCTGACCTTCATCCCGGCATTCGGAGACTACGTGAACCAGGAAATCCTTGGAGGCACGTCCAACACCATGATCGGGACGGTCATCCAGAACCTGTTCCTCATCGACTCGGACTACGCGGGCGGCGCATCGCTCTCGGTGGTGTTGCTGATCATCTCTCTGCTGGGCATCTGGCTCTACGCCCGACTACTGGGTTCACGAACGATTGAGGAGTACCTGTGAGCGCGCTTCCAACGACCGACACTTCGAGCGCGGCCGTGACCGAGCAGCGTCGACCTCGCCACCTGGGTCGGTTCCTCTTGCCAACCTATTCGTGGCTCGTCATTGCGTACCTCGTCTTCCCAATCGTCGTGATGATCATCTACAGCTTTAACCGCGTCATATCTGGCTTGCAGTTGGTGAGTTTTGCGTGGAATGGTTTCACATTCCAGTGGTACCGCCAGTGGAGCAATATCCCAGGTCTGACGTCGGCCTTCTGGCTGACGTTGCGCCTCGCCATCGTGAGTACGCTCATCGCCACGGTGCTCGGTACGCTGCTCGCCATCGCGCTCGTGCGTTATCGACCGCCGAAGTTTCGTGGCAAGGGTGCCATTGAGCAGATCTTGTTCCTCAACATCGCGGCGCCTGAGATCGTCATGGGTGCTTCACTACTCGGTCTCTTTGTGACCTTCAACGTGGCGAGAGGATTCCTTACGCTGGTACTGGCGCACGTGATGTTCTCCATTGCGTACGTCACGGTCACGGTACGTGCTCGCCTGGCGGGCTTCGACCTCTCGCTCGAAGAGGCCTCGTATGACCTCGGTGCTAATCCGTTCTCGACGTTTCGACTGGTGACGTTGCCACTCATCATGCCCGGTGTCCTCGCCGGTGCGTTGATGGCGTTCGCGCTTTCGATCGACGACTTCGTGACGTCGAACTTCGTGAGTGGTTCGAGCGTCCCATTCCCCGTGTGGGTCTATGGCGCTTCGCGCGTCGGTACGCCTCCACAGGTATTCGTCTTTGGAACGGTCATCTTCACCGTGGGCATCGTGTTCGCGATCTTGAGTCTGGGGCTGTCGAGAAAGAAGAACTAACGCGTCTGGCGTTGTGACTAGCGTCGCTCGATCTCGCGCGGCTCGAAGAGGTCACCTATCAGGCGTAACCGAGTCCAGACGGCGCCGCACCTCTGGTACGTTCACGCCAAGTGCGCCCAGGAGCACCGTGGCGGGATCTGGCACTCGGAGCGAGAGTATTTGAGCCAGCACCTGCTGGGCCGCGACCTGGGTCTTTCGGCGCAGGGGTTTGACCGCGTCCTCTAAGACTTTCTTCGCCGCGGGCGTCATGCGGATTCGATTCTTGTGCATGACGTCTTTGATGGTCGGCTTCTCTGGCACCGCACGCATTGCCAAGGTGGGTGCGTCGTGAACAAGTTCCAAGCCAACGGCGCTCAGTGCATCGCCATCGAGCGCGTCGCACGCTTGGCGAGCCTGTTCCAGAGTCACGCCAACTACCTCCTCAATCGACGGTTCCTCGAGTAAGGCGAGCAAGACGTGATCGGTGCCAGTTCGTCGGTCGCCTCGTCGACGGGCCTCCTCACTGGCCCGCATATAGATGGCCCAAACGTGAAGTGTTTCGGGCTCAATGGATGCGGTCGTCATCATGACTCCTTGTTGTATTTCGTGTGCACAGATTGGCGCGTTACGCCGAGGGCGTCGCCGATCTGCTGCCAAGACCAACCCTTTTCGCGGGCCGAGGCAACGTGCTTCGCTTCGACCCTTTCAGCCAGGCGATGTAGCGCCAACGACGCGCGTAACCCCACTGCCGGGTCAAGCGACGAAAGGTTCGGGTTGTCGTCTTCGGTGTCCATACCTGTCAGTATAAACTGACACCTCAGCTTTGTCAATCTAAACTGACGCCTGGTCCAGTGGCGGCGAAGTGTCCTTGAACGTCTACCGTCTCGGGTAGCTCAGCGTTCGATGTACGCAGGCGACCAAGCTATGTCGTCACTGCAAACAGTCACATTCACGCGATCGTGCGCTGGTTGGACCACGGGTCAGTTGGTCGGGAAGGCGGGATTCGAACCCGCGGCCTCCTGGTCCCAAACCAGGCGCGCTAACCAAGCTGCGCTACTTCCCGTCGTACCATCGTTACACATATTCATCAATGCAGTTGCGCGCGGGTATGACATCCTAGGCTGCACGCAGGAGTGAGAAGAGGGTGCGTGTGGCTTACGACTGGATAATCGATGCGCTCGACGAAACGTGGGGTGCCTTGTATCGATTGATGCGCAGCCAGCCGCCTGAGGCCTATCACGCAGCGACTTCGTGCCCCGGATGGGACGTGCAGGACGTCATCAGCCATATCTTTGGCTTCGAAGCGATGCTTCGCGGTGGACCCGTACCGCCGTACGAAGGTTCGTGGCCCGAATATGTGCGAAATCCAATAGGCGAGCTCAACGAGGCCATCGTCCAAGCCCATCGGAGGGAACCCGGTCCCGAAGTCCTCGAGCAATTTCGAGACACCACCCTCAGATCACTTGAGGCGCTTCGTGCTCTGAGCGACGAGGCGTGGGAGAAAGTGGGTTGGAGCCCTGAGGGCGAGCGGCCCTACCATCGCTTTCAAGAGACTCGTGTGCTCGACAGCTGGATTCATCTCCAGGACATCCGTGACGCATTGCTCCAGCCCGAAGACGATCACGGTCCCGGCGAAGAGATCGTGGTCAATCGCTTCGAAGCGGCCTTACCCTACGTGGTAGGTCGAAAGATGAAGAGTCCTGATGGGACCGTAATTCAGGTGAACCTGAGTGGTCGCCTGGCCCGGAGTGTGCGACTCGAAGTCCATGACGGTCGGGCTGAATCGGTCGCGTCCAGTGCCACGCCCGCAACCCTAGAGATCACGACCCCGGTGGCGCTCTTTTGGCGTCGGGCAGCGGGTCGAATCAGCGCCCAGGCATTCCTTGATGCGTCGGCCACCGACGTACGAGGGGATCGGGCGATGGCGAGGGATTTCGCCGAGGCGCTCAACATCATGATTTAACCCGTCCAAGTGGTCCGGTAGGCTGGCATCTCCTATGCGTGCCACCTCTACATCCCTGGATAACAACCGAATCAAGCTCATCGTGGAACTCGATGACAGCGAAATGGACGACGCCCTCGACGCCGCCGCAGCCTCGCTCGCGAAGCAGGTCAGTGTCAAAGGCTTTCGCAAGGGCAAGGTCCCAAAGAACGTGCTCGTGGCTCACATCGGTGGGCTCGAGGTACTTCGTTCCGAGGCCATTCGTGAGTCGATGCCCGACTTCTACGCACGCGCCATCGCAGACACCTTGGTCGACCCGATTGGTCAACCCGAGATCAACATCACTGGTGGTGAGCAGGAAGGTGCACTGACCTTCGAGGCGGAAGTCGAAGTGCGGCCCGTTGTAACTATCTCCGGCCAGCGCGACCTGCGGGTCACCATTCCTTCGCCCAACGTCAACGACGATGAGATCGAGGCGCAGATCAACCGTTACCGCGAGACTGACGCAACCCTCGAGGACGTGGACCGGCCCATTGTCACGGGCGACCTCGTGACCATGGATATTCGTGTTCAACAAATCGCGACCGACGTCGAGCCGCTCGAGATGAGCGACTTCATGTACACGGTTGGTTCGGGGACGATCACCGAAGGGGTTGACGAACTAATCCTGGGTTTGAAAGCGGGCGAAGAGCTCAAGCTCAACGGCAACGTCGGCGAAGGCGTCGTTGCGACGTACGAAATGAAGTTGAAGCAGGTCAAAGAACGAATTCTGCCCGAGCTCACTGACGAGTGGGTTGAGGAGAACACCGAGTGGTCGACCGATCAAGAGATGCGCGACGCCATTGTGAATCAGATGCGCCGTATGAAGATCGTCGAGGCCCAGATGTCCCAACGCGACGCCACGCTGGTTGCCTTGGGTGAACTGGTAGACGCCGACGTCGTACCAGAGGTCTTGGTGGACGCCGAGACCAACGAGCGACTCCATGACCTCGGGCATCGTCTCTCCCAGCAGCAGATGACATTGGAGATGTTCCTCCAGGTCACCAACCAGTCGCCTGAGCAGTTGCTCGAGACGCTGCGCGAAGATGCTGTCCGTGGTGTTCGCATCGATTTGGCGCTCCGTGCGCTTGTGGTTGCGGAGAATCTCGAGCCAACACCCGAGGAGATCGAAGAGGAGTTAGCCACGACCGCCGCGTCAATGAACGCCGATCCGGAACTGTTGCGCACCAACCTTCGTGACACCGGTCGGGTTGTCGCATTCAATGCGGAAGTTGCCAAGATGAAGGCCTCGCGCTGGCTTATGGACAACGTCACGTTCGTTGACCCCGACGGCCTCGAGATCGACCGGGCACTACTTCGTACGGATCAATCCGAAGAACTCGACGCCTAAGGTGGATGCGTGAACGACAATTTTCGAGCCCAGAACTATCTAGTACCTACCGTCGTCGAATCGTCGAATCGTGGCGAGCGAGCCTACGACCTCTACAGTCGCCTCCTTCGTGAGCGCATCATTTTTCTTGGAACGCCGATCGATGACACGATTGCGAATCTGATTTGTGCCCAGATGCTGTTTCTGGAATCAGAGGATCCCGATAAGGACATCAATCTCTACATCAACTCACCGGGCGGCGACATCACCGGCCTGCTCGCGATCTATGACACCATGAAGTACATCAAGCCGGACGTTTCGACGTTCTGTTTCGGACAGGCGGCGTCCGCGGCCGCGGTCTTGCTCGGTGCGGGTACCAAGGGCAAGCGTCTCGCGTTGCCACACGCGCGCGTACTCTTGCACCAACCCTGGGGCGGCGTCGGTGGTCAGGCCTCCGACATTGAAATTCAGGCGCGTGAAATCCTTCGCATGAAGGACATGCTCAATTCAATGCTGGCCTCAGATACCGGTCAAACCGTCGAGCGTATTACCAAAGACACGGACCGCGACTTCATCATGGGTGCCGAAGAAGCAGTGGAATACGGCCTAATTGACGACGTTCTGACCGCGCGGCCGTAGGTACCTCCTTTTCGGCTCGGCGAACCGTAGGATGTTGGGGTTAATGGTCGTGTCGGAGGATATCTGTGGCAAAGTTTGGCGAAGGCAACGACCTCATTAAGTGCAGTTTCTGCGCTAAGGGTCAAAAGCAGGTGAAGAAGCTCATCGCGGGACCCAGCGTGTACATCTGCGATGAGTGCATTGACTTGTGCAACGACATCATTGCTGACGAATTCGGCGACCACCCCGAGTTCGTCCTTGAAGACCTTCCCACGCCACGCGAGATCTCTGCGTTTCTCGACGAATTCGTGATTGGACAACTTGACGCGAAAAAGATTCTCGCAGTGGCTGTCTACAACCACTACAAGCGCATCCAGACCGGCCCCTTGCACGACGACGACGTCGAAGTCGCCAAATCCAATGTCCTCTTGCTCGGCCCCACGGGTTGTGGCAAGACATTTCTCGCCCAGACCCTCGCTCGCATGCTCAATGTACCCTTCGCCATCGCCGACGCGACTGCACTGACCGAGGCGGGATACGTTGGCGAAGACGTTGAGAACATATTGTTGAAGCTTCTCTCGGCCGCCGACTTCGACGTAAAGCGTGCCGAGCGCGGCATCATCTACATCGACGAGATCGACAAGATCGCGCGAAAGGCTGAGAATCCCTCCATAACCCGAGATGTCTCGGGTGAGGGCGTGCAGCAGGCGCTGCTCAAGATACTCGAAGGAACGGTCGCGAGTGTTCCTCCCCAGGGAGGCCGCAAGCACCCCCATCAAGAGTTCATCACGATCGATACGTCGAACATCTTGTTCATTTGTGGTGGCGCATTTGCGGGTCTCGAAGAAATCATTGAGCGCCGTCTCGGAAAGAAATCAATGGGTTTCAACCAGCCTGTCGAGTCCAAGCGCAAGGGTGACATCGAGCTGTTCCGTCACGCCCTTCCCGAAGACTTGGTGAAGTTTGGGCTGATACCAGAATTCATCGGTCGACTCCCCATCGTGGGTGCTGTCCAGCAACTCGATCGCGACATGTTGATCAGCGTGCTCACCGAGCCAAAGAATTCTCTGATGCGCCAGTTCCAGCAGGTCCTCGCCATGGACGGTGTGGAGTTGGTGATCGAACCCGACGCGCTCTGCGCCATTGCCGATCTGGCCCTTGAGCGTCAGACGGGCGCGCGAGGCCTTCGTTCGATTCTTGAGAACGTCCTGCTTGAGCCGATGTTCGACGTACCTGGACGCTCCGACGTGCAGCGTTGCATCGTGACTGCCGAGTCCGTGCGAGACCGGACCGCACCCACCTATGAATTACGGAAGGTGGCGCGAACTCGTCGCGCGAGCTAAGCAGTGCGGTTCACCACGTATGAACAAGCGCTCTCGTGGCTCGAGTCGCACGTCGACTTTGAACGCGTCGCACCGAATCGAGGTATCGACCCCACGCTGCAACCGATCGTCGACACACTGAGGTCGCTCGCCGAGCCCCAGCATGATTATCGAACCATTCACATCACCGGCACCAATGGCAAAGGCACGACGACCACGTTGACGAGCGCCCTGTTGAGCGCCACCGGACTACGGGTCGGTACTTTCACGAGCCCCGACTTACACGCGATCAATGAGCGGATCGCAATAAACGGTGAACCAATTGACGATGAGAGCCTGATCACATTGTTGTCGCGTCTGGCCGACGTGGAGGCGGTGAGCTCGATCTCGTTGACGCGATTTGAGTTGTTGACGGTCGCGGCATTGCTGCACTTCTCAGACGAGGGTGTGGACGTTGGCGTCATTGAAGTGGGCATGGGCGGTACGTGGGACTCGACCAATGTGATCAACAGTTCGGTAGCGGTGCTTACGAACGTGGACTTGGATCACACTGCGGTATTGGGCACGACGATCAGGGAGATCGCTAGCGACAAGGTGGGCATTTTTCGAGCTGAGGGTATCGCAGTCGTCTCGACCACCAATGCCGTTGTGGTCGAGATTGCACAATCCAAGGCGAGTGCGTTAGGCGCCACACTGTGGCTCCTCGATGACTCGTTCATGCTCGAGCGCAATGAATTGGCGGTGGGTGGACGGGCAATCACGGTGCGCACCCCCTACGCGACCTACGACGACGTGCTGGTTTCGCTGCACGGGATCCACCAAGGCACCAATGCCGCCACCGCGATCGTGGCGGCGGAGGCATTTCTTGGTCGAGCGCTCGGTGACGAGGTGGTGTCGCAGACACTGGCCAGTGCTCGCATGCCAGGTCGAATGGAACTCATCGCGCGTCGGCCAATGATCGTGGTCGACGGTGCGCACAACCCCGCCGGCATGCGAGCGCTCGCCGCGACGCTTGATGGAGCATTTCACGTGGAGGGGGAGCGACGGTGCGTGCTTGGCATGTTGACGGGGCGCGACGTGGATGACATGGTGGCGCCCCTCGTGAATCTTGGCTTCACCGAGTTCCACTGCTGCACGCCGCACTCACCACGCGCAATGGCGGCGAGCGAGGTCGCCGCGGCGGTGCGACGAGCGGGAGGTGTGGCCGTTGAGCACGCGAATGGGACCTCGGCCCTCGCGCACGCGAGAGAGCACTCAACCGATGAAGACCTCATTGTGGTTGCGGGGAGTCTGTATCTCGTCGCAGAGGTGCGTGGCGAAATCATCCACGTCGCGTCGCGCCATCTTTCCTAGGACTGTTAGATTTTCTCCTCGTGGATAGAACATTTGTCATAGTGAAGCCTGATGGTGTCGAACGCGGTCTCGTTGGTGAGATCCTCTCTCGCCTCGAGAGGAAGCAGTTGCGCATTGTTGCGGCCGAACTTCGCACCATTGATGTGCCAACGGCCGAGCGTCACTACGCCGAACACGAAGGGAAGCCCTTCTTCGAGGGCCTCGTCTCGTTCATCACTCGCGGCCCAGCGCTGCTGGTGGTGCTCGAGGGTCCGTCTGACACCTGGAAGGTGGTTCGCACCCTGATCGGCACCACGGATCCGAAGGATTCTCCACCTGGCACGATCCGCGGAGACCTCGCCATTGAGATGGCGCAGAACCTGATCCACGGCTCCGATTCGCTCGAATCGGCGCAGCGCGAGATATCGATTTTCTTTCCCTCGCTGGTCTAGATAAGAATTACGGCTGTCTTCGCGCTATCTGCCCTAGCCTTGTAGGTGCGTAGAGACGTGCGTCGGGTCTCTCACTAAAGGGTTCTTATGGTTGATCGTCGATTTTCATTCTTGGGCCGTGACATGGCAGTTGACCTCGGTACGGCCAACACACTCGTGTACGTTCGCGGCCGGGGCATCATCTTGAATGAGCCGTCGGTGGTGGCGGTGGACGTGAAAGACGGTAAACCGCTGGCCGTGGGCGCTGAAGCCAAACGCATGATCGGTCGTACGCCGAGCAACATCCAGGCCATTCGCCCTTTGAAGGACGGCGTGATTGCCGACTTCGAGATTTGCGAGAAGATGCTTCGCTACTTCATCCATCGCGTTCACCAACGACGATTCGCAAAACCGCGAATGGTTATCTGCGTTCCTTCGGGCATCACCGGCGTGGAGCAGCGTGCAGTGATGGAAGCCGCCGAATTCGCGGGCGCGCGCAAGGCGTACATCATCGAAGAACCTATGGCGGCAGCCATCGGTGCGGGTCTACCGATCCATGAACCCACCGGCAACATGGTGGTCGACATTGGTGGTGGAACGACCGAGGTTGCAGTTATCTCACTCGGTGGCATCGTGACGAGTCAGTCCATCCGCGTTGGCGGTGACGAACTCGATGAAGCGCTCGTGGCGTTCGTGAAAAAGGAGTTCCAGTTGGCGCTCGGTGAGCGCACCGCTGAGGAGATCAAGATCCAACTGGGGTCGGCGTACCCCCTCGAAGAGGAATTGCGCGCGGAGATTCGTGGACGTGACCTGGTGACCGGTCTGCCCAAGACGGTGGTCATCACGACCGAACAGATCCGCCAAGCCATGGAAGAACCGGTGCAAGCGATTGTGGATGCGGTGAAGGTCACCCTTGACCGCACACCGCCTGAGCTCTCTTCGGACCTTATGGAGCAGGGAATCGTGCTGACCGGTGGCGGTGCGTTGCTGAACGGCATCGCCGCACGTCTCGAAGCTGAGACCAACATGCCCATCATCGTGGCGAACGACCCGCTCAACTGCGTGGCTCTTGGAAGTGGCATGTGCTTGGAAGAACTCGACGTCTTCTCTCGCATGTTGAAGACCAGCCCTTCTCGCTAAACCGTGGCTACGGAACGGTCGAGGCGCCGAGCGCTCACGCTGGGCGCCATCGCCACGGTGATTGTGGCCCTGCTCTATATAACCGGTGGCGTTGTTGCAGGTTTGAAGAGTGCGGCGAACGCCATCGTGAACCCCTTCAGTTGGAGCGTTAACCAGATCGCCCATCCGATTGGCCACTTTCTCGCGGGCGCAATCAACTTCAACGACGTGGTAGCCCAGAACCAGAAGCTTCGATACGAGCTCGGCCGGGCTGAACTGAAGGCGAACCAGACCTGGGCGTTGCAACGACAGCTCGAGCAACTAACGAGCGAACTCCACGTTCCCTTCGTGGGCAGTCTGCCCACCATTGCTGCTCAGGTGACGGCGGTATCGCCGACGAATTTCGCCGCAACCGTTGACATCTCGGTTGGTCGTGACAATGGTGTGCTCGCAGGCATGCCCGTGGTCGCCAACGGCGGTCTCGTGGGCAGCGTGATCTCCACGTCGCCTCATGGTTCGACCGTGCGGCTCATCACCGACGTGAATTCATCGATCGGTGCCACGTACGCCAACGGCAAAGACACCCTGCTCGTCACCGGGAGTGGGGTCAACAATGGACTTGGGGCGACATCGGTGCCCTTGACGACGTCTATTAGTCGAGGAACAATCATTTCGACCGATGGATTGCAAGGGGGCCTCTACCCACCGGGTCTCCCGGTCGCCAAGGTGACCAAGGTGACCCTGACACCCGGCGCGGCGACGTACAACCTCGAACTGCAGCCGACCGCTGATCTTCGCACGCTGCACTATCTCGACGTGGTGATCTGGGAGCCTTCTACGTGAGAAGAGCTCTGGTACCTGCGGCCCTAGCCACGCTGCTCGTCGTTGCGATTCAACTCGAAGTGTTCTCATCGCTTCGCGTCAGTGGTGTCGTCTTCATGCTCGTCTGGCTGTGGCCGCTGTGCGTTGGACTCGCTGGGTACACCTCGCTCGCGGTGTTCGTTGCGCTACTGGGTGGGACTCTGTTCGACACCCACGCCGCCACGCCATTCGGCCTCACCGCGCTCGTGGGCGTGATTCTCGGGTACGCCGCATCCAGACTGGGCCGCGAAGGCGTCGGTGACTTGGATTCGGCGGCGATCTGGGTCACGCCCCTCATCGCGGCTACCGGCGGATTTTTCGCGCCGCTCATGTACGTGGCGGGAGGCTACGTCGAGTTCAACTCGGGACTCTGGCGGGGGAGTCTCTTGTCGAGCATGGTGATCAACGCCGCGGCATTCTTCTTGTTCTCGCGAGGTATCAGTCGAGTGGCCAAACTCGTGGGTGGCGTCGGCGAGAGGGCACGACGATGAAGGGTTCGTGGCGTACTCGCCCCACGGGATCGTGGTTCTCTCGAATCTGGCGACCGTGGGTCTCACTCAATCCGTTTCGCGGGCGTGGCCGGTCGATCAACGAACCTAAACCCGTTGGTATTCGTGACCTTGTCGCCTCGCCCGACGAGGTGGTTCACCGCCCCGAGCGCCGATGGCGAGTAATCGGTGGATTCTTCATCCTCTTACTACTGCTCTTGTTAGGTCGACTCTTCATCTTGCAGATCCTCGACTACAAGGGATCGGTGCAGAGCGTGAACGCCAACTCGCTTCGCGTGAGCACGATTCCGGCGAGTCGTGGTCTCATCTTGGACCGCAACGGTCGCCCGCTCGTCACCAACGTCAACACCACCGAAATTCGACTCTCGCGCGCGGAAGCGGCGCTCTATCCACCGATCAAGGGGGCGCTCGCGTCACTCACTGGATTGAGCGTGCGCCAGATCAATGCGGACCTGAACAATCTCCAGTACGACCCCTACCAACCCGCGCCGATCTTGAGCAATGCGCCAGCCAGGGAAGTCGAGTTCATCAAGTTGCATCCCAAGGAATTTCCTGGCGTGTCGGTACTCGACGTGGCCACGCGTTCGTACCCCAACGGAGGCAGTGTTGGCGCCCAGGTGCTCGGCTACGTCGGGCCAATCACCGGTGCCGAGATTGCGGCGAACCCGAACAAGGGATACCAGACCGACTCGACAATCGGAAAGACCGGCATCGAGTCGTTCTACGAGCAGTACCTGCGAGGCCATGACGGTACGAGCACCCTAGAAGTGGGCGCGTTCGGCAACATCTTGGGTGCCGTGCACACGACCCCACCCAAGGTTGGTGATTCGGTGGTGCTCAACATCGACACTGGCTTACAGAAGGCCCTCGATGGCTATCTCGCGAGCGACATCCTCTTGGACCGAAGGACCG
>JABBNY010000074.1:4727-12330 GCA_019352095.1 Acidobacteriota bacterium | reverse complement strand
TCGCGGACAAGGTCATCAAGGCCTCGGACCTGTGCACCAACTCTGCGCCGACGGTCTCTGGGTCCAACCAACCGACCTACGCGAAGGACTGCAAGACCTACGGCATCAAGTAGTCGGTAGAAGTCATGGACTCCACCCCGAATCGCCCAACCTCTGAGCGTCCCAACGGGACTTCTTGAGTACAGCGATTCGGGGTGGTATCGGTCATGGTGTGAGAAAAGAGTTCAACGCCGAGGCCGACTTATGTAACAAGAGGAGTTGATCTCTCGCGCGCACTTCATCAAGTTTGACGCCTGCGTAGCATGGGCTACGTGGCAGATGCGCGCGATCCCAATTGGCCCTCGGCGCGCTCGCTGCTCGCCACCTCCACAAACGCTGATCGCGTAAACGTTGCCCTCGTGGGGCTCGCAACGTTCGCAACGTCAGTGACACCACGCTCGGCGACCAGCACCCCGGAGGCCATACGTCGGTCGCTGGAGCGCTTCTCAACGTGGTCGTACTCGGACTTAGTCGATTTGGGTGAGGTTGTCGCGCTCGTTGACTACGGCGACATTCTTGAACCCGATGGCGAGACGGTGCAGGAGCGCTTGCGCGCGGTCTTTGATTCATTGGACATGAGTGTTGTCCTGCGGGTGGTGTTGGGTGGTGACAACGCGGCGACGTGGCACGCATTGAGCGCACTTTCGGCTCCGGACGTGTCGCGTTGGGGGTTGGTAACGCTCGATGCGCACCTCGATCTTCGAGACGGCATCTCCAATGGCTCACCAGTGCGTCAGTTACTCGAGGCGGGGCTGCCGGGCGCAAACGTCGTACAGGTGGGTCTTGCCGACTTCTCCAATTCGGCCTTCTACGCAAAGCGGGCTCGCGACGCCGGGATAACGGTGATCTCGCGCGACGAGATGCGTTCGCAATCGCTCGACGATGTAGTTGATCGCGCGCTCGACATCGCGGGAGCGGACGGTCGCAAAGTCTATGTGGATATAGACATGGACGCCGGCGATCGTTCGGTCGTGCCCGGGTGCCCGGCGTCAGCGCCCGGCGGACTCAGCGCAGATGAGATGCGTAGATTCGTGCGCCGCGTCACAAGTGACGCGCGCGTGGCAGCTCTTGATCTGACCGAGATTGATGTAGAGCGAGATAGCGAGGACCAGCGAACTGTTCGTCTGGCGGCGCTTTTGGTACTAGAAGCCCTGGCGGGCGTGTGGAGGAGACAGGTATGACGGTAGTGATGGGGACAGAACCCCTCGAACGCGCGGCGCTGATCGCGGTGGCTCGCGGTTTTGAGTCGGTTGTTCTCGATGACGCAGTGATTGAGCGACTCGAGCGACAACGTGGAGCAATCGATGCACTGGTGGCGAGTGGCACGCCGATATACGGTCTCTCGACGGGGTTCGGATCGCTGGCTACGACGTTCATCTCACCCGATAAGCGCCGCGATCTGCAGCGTTCGCTCATTCGCTCGCACGCCGCAGGTATAGGGGACGAAGTCGAAGTCGAAGTCGTGCGCGCGATGATGCTCTCGCGATTGACGAATCTCTGCAGTGGCGTCTCGGGCGTTCGAGCATCGACGGCGTTGGCCTACGCCGCACTGCTGAATGCGGGTATCACCCCCGTCGTGCACGAATACGGTTCGCTCGGATGCTCGGGTGACCTCGCGCCGTTGGCGCACGTGGCGCTGGCGTTGATGGGTGAAGGCGTTGTGCGCGACGCGAATGGTGAACGTCGGCCCGCGAGTGAAGCTCTCGCGGCGTCGGCACTCCCACCGGTCGTGCTCGCCGAAAAGGAAGGTCTGGCACTCATCAACGGCACGGACGGGATGCTCGGCCAGTTGATTCTCGCCATCGAGGACATCCACGACCTCCTCAACCTCGCAGACGTTGCCGCAGCGCTCTCAATCCAGGCCTTGCACGGTACTGATCGCGTCTTCGTCGAGGAGATCCACGCCCTTCGTCCGCATCCCGGACAGCGCGCGAGCGCAGCGAACCTGATGATGTTGCTCGAGAACTCGCCAATCGTCAGCTCGCATCTCGATGACGTCAGTCAGGTCCAGGATGCGTATTCACTTCGCTGCGCGCCCCAGGTACACGGCGCTGCTCGCGACACGCTGGCCCATGCGACGCGTGTGGCCGACATTGAACTTGCGTCCGCAATTGACAATCCCTCGGTGCTGGCTGACGGTTCCTTGGTGTCCAACGGGAACTTTCATGGCGCGCCCATTGGATACGTTCTCGACTTTCTCGCCATCGCGCTCGCCGACGTGGCGTCGATGGCCGAGCGACGCACTGATCGTCTGCTCGATGTCGACAGGTCCTTTGGCCTGGCGCCCTTTCTCGCTCACGAGGCGGGTGTCGACTCGGGACTGATGATCGCGCAGTATTCCCAGGCCGCTTTGGTCTCGGAGATGAAGCGGTTGGCGTCGCCGGCGAGCGTGGATTCCATCCCCTCGTCGGGGATGCAGGAGGACCACGTCTCGATGGGTTGGCATGCGGCGAGGAAGTTGCGAAGGGCGCTGGAGGCCGGTCGCGATGTGCTCGCTATTGAGTTGATGGCGGGCGCGCGAGCGCTGGCCATGCGCGCGCCTCTTTTTGGATCACCGGTTACTGAGGCAATCGCGGCGCGCATAAACGAGGCGAGTGGCGGACCCGGTCACGACCGGTGGCTCTCACCAGAGATTGACGCGGTTGCTCAACTGGTGCGCAGTGGGGAACTGCTTGATGTAGCGCGTCGTTTCGTGACGTTGAACTAGGAGGAGACGAACATGCAAGGTGCCCGACCAGTCCGCGCGAACCGCGGTACGACACTGTCAACGCTCGGATGGCCACAAGAGGCGGCATTACGGATGTTGCAGAACAACCTCGACCCCGAGGTCGCAGAACGACCCGATGACCTCGTTGTCTACGGCGGCACTGGGCGCGCTGCGCGTGACTGGGCAAGTTTCGACGCGATCGTGCGCACCCTCACGACACTGAAGGCCGATGAGACAATGCTCGTGCAGTCCGGACGTCCCGTCGGGGTGTTTCAAACCCACGAATGGGCACCTCGGGTGCTCATTGCGAATTCGAACTTGGTGGGCGACTGGGCGAATTGGCCGGAGTTTCGCCGCCTCGAGGCGCTGGGTCTGACGATGTACGGACAGATGACCGCTGGTTCGTGGATCTACATCGGGACCCAAGGGATCCTCCAGGGCACGTACGAGACCTTTGCCGCGGTGGCGCAGAAGCGTTTCGGTGGCACCCTCGCGGGCACGCTGACCTTGACGGGTGGCGCGGGCGGCATGGGTGGCGCGCAGCCGTTAGCGGTGACCATGAACGACGGGGTTTGTCTTTGTGTCGACGTCGACCCGACCCGATTACAGCGGCGTGTGGATCACCGCTATCTCGACGAGTGGACGAGCGATCTGGATCACGCGCTCGAGAGGGTCTTGAGCGCAAAAAAGGAGCGCCGCGCATTGAGCGTGGGGTTGCTCGCCAACGCTGCGACGATTTTTTCCGAGTTGCTTCGCCGAGGTGTTGAGATTGACATCGTCACCGATCAGACGTCGGCGCACGACCCGCTCAGTTATCTGCCCGAAGGCATTGACCTTGGTGATTGGCATGATTACGCCGATAAGAAACCTGATGAGTTCACTGATCGGGCCCGTCAGTCCATGGCGAAGCAAGTCGAGGCGATGGTTGGATTCATGGACCAGGGTGCGGAGGTCTTCGACTACGGCAACTCGATTCGCGGTGAGGCTGCGCTGGGTGGCTACGCCCGGGCGTTCGCTTTCCCGGGGTTCGTGCCCGCGTACATTCGACCGCTCTTCTGCGAAGGCAAGGGACCTTTTCGTTGGGCCGCACTGTCGGGAGACCCTCGCGACATCGCGCGTACCGACCGGGCGGTCCTCGAGCTGTTTCCCGACAACGAGCCGCTGCATCGCTGGATCACAAAGGCCCAGGAGCGCGTCGCGTTCCAAGGGTTGCCCGCGCGCATCTGTTGGCTCGGGTACGGCGAACGCGACCTCGCAGGTTTGGCGTTCAATGAGCTCGTCGCCAACGGTGAGGTGTCGGCGCCGATCGTCATCGGTCGTGATCATCTCGACAGTGGTTCAGTGGCGTCACCGTACCGTGAAACCGAATCGATGCTCGACGGTTCAGACGCCATTGCCGACTGGCCCCTACTCAATGCGATGCTCAATACATCATCGGGCGCGACGTGGGTCTCAATCCATCACGGAGGTGGGGTCGGCATCGGTCGCTCCATTCACGCGGGACAGGTGTGCGTTGCTGATGGCACCGCGCTCGCTGCCCAGAAGCTCGCGCGAGTTCTTCGAAACGACCCGGGCATGGGGGTCATCCGACACGTCGACGCGGGCTACGAAATTGCGGAGGAGACTGCGGCAGAGCGTGGCGTGCGAATTCCGATGCGCGAAGGCGGGGCGTGACCACTCGAATTATTCGTCACATCGGTGAACTCATCACGAATGATCCGAACATGGGTGACGGTACGAAGGTTGGTCGGATCACGGATGCGGCACTCGTGGTCGACGATGCGCGGGTGCTGTGGAGTGGCCCTGATCGCAACGCGCCGGCTGCGGATGAGATGATCGACGTGGGTGGAGCGGCCGTAATACCCGGATTCGTGGACCCACACACGCACGTGATTTTCGCGGGAGAACGCTCTGATGAATTCGAAGCCCGCATGGCCGGGGTCGCCTACGACGGCGGTGGGATAGCGCGCACCGTCGCCGCGACACGAGCTGCCAATATCGGCGACCTGCGTGAGCAGAGCAGCGCACGCGTTGATGATCTGCGAACCGGCGGGGTCACGACCGTCGAGATCAAATCGGGTTACGAACTGACCGTCGCGGGCGAACTTCGTTTGCTCGCTCTGGCGAGAGAGTTGGGTGACGAGGTGACGTTCCTCGGTGCCCATGTCGTGCCCGAGGAGTTTCGTCACGACCGAGATGGGTATGTGGCGCTCGTGGCCGGGCCGATGCTGGAGGCCTGTGCGTCACGTGCCACGTGGGCCGACGTATTTTGTGATCAAGGGGCATTCAGCGTCGATGAAGCTCGACATATCCTCTCGAGTGCGCGCCAGTTGGGACTGGGACTGCGCCTGCACGCGAACCAATTGGCCGATATCGGCGCCATCGCCCTCGCCGTGGAGATGGATTGTGCGAGTGTCGACCATTGCACGCACGTGCGCGACCACGATGTGGAGCGGCTCGCCTCGTCGTTGACGGTCGTGACGCTGTTGCCCGGGGCGGAGTTCTCGACGCGCTCACCCTATCCGTCGGCTCGTCGATTTCTTGATGCAGGAGCCTGCGTTGCACTCGCCACCGATTGCAACCCCGGTACTTCATACGTGACGAGCATGGCCTTCGTCGTCGCGCTCGCAGTTCGAGAGATGGGGATGAGTGTCGATGAAGCGCTATGGGCTTCGACTCGTGGAGGGGCGACGGCGTTACGTCGCGACGACATCGGTCACTTGAGCGTGGGCGCGCGAGCCGACTTCGCAGTCCTCGACGCCCCTCGGGCGGCACATCTCGCGTACCGTCCGGGCTCGTCCTTGGTGGCGAGTACGTATCGCGCACGGCGATGAAGTGGGCCGTCCGACGTGCTCGTCGTCCCGTAACCGTGCAGGTTCGACTATGAGGAGTGAACGAGAATGAAAGCATTTCAGGACTACTACCCAGAGCACCTCGCCCACTGTTATGGCTGCGGGCGCCTCAACGAGCACGGATATCAGATAAAGACGTACTGGGATGGCGAGCAGAGCGTCACGCACTTCATGCCGCAAGCCTTTCATACGGCCGTTCCCGGGATCGTCTACGGTGGCCTTCTCGCATCGTTGATCGACTGTCACAGCACTGGTAACGCGGCTGGTGCGATGTACCGCGCCGAACAGCGTGAGATGGACACACTGCCGCCGTTCCGGTTTGTGACCGGGTCGCTTGAGGTGAGTTACCTCAAGCCAACGTTGCTTGGACCTGCACTAGAGATCCGAGGGCAGGTGCAGGAAATTCGTGGTCGAAAAGTCACCATTGCTTCAACCGTCCAGGTGGACGGGATAATCACCGTGCGCGGTCTCGTCGTCGCCATTCAGATGCCTGATGATTTTGGAGGGTGACGACATCGCTGCGCCGCCCGGATTCTCGTTCTGTCCCTCGATGAGAGCAGAGCGACGAGACGCGAGTGCGTCGTGCTGTTCGAACCTGTCGCTACGTCAGTGCAGCGTCTTGGGGCTCACCTTGCCTGCTCGCTGAAAGCGGCGTGTCATACTTTGCCATGGCGGGTTACGAGACGTTCGCACAGTTCTACGATGCCGTGAACGGAGAACCCCGAGAGCGGATCCTTCAGATTCTGAACGCAATCTCAACTCATCGACCTGACGCCAATTCTGTGCTCGAGCTCGGTTGTGGCACGGGAGCCGTCTTGGCCGGCCTTGGATCAGGACTCTCACTCACCGGTATTGACCTCTCTAGAGAGATGCTCGCCTACGCGCGTCGTCGGTGCCCCGGTGCACGTTTCTTAGAAGGTGACATCATCTCGTTCTCCCTCGACGAGACGTTCGACGTGATCGTGTGCGTCTATGACACGTTGAATCACGTCATGACCTTTGACGGCTGGCTGAGCGTATTCGACAACGTTCGACGTCATCTCAACAGGGGTGGACTATTCATCTTTGACGTCAACACCATTGGTCGGCTTCGTGATCTTGGTGAGATGGTTCCGTGGGTTCATGATTTTGATGGGCACACGCTCATCATGGACGTCACGTTCGATGATGAGTCGGTCTCCATGTGGGACATCCGAATCTTCGAGCACCGCAGTAATGATGAATTCACGCTCCATCACGAGCGCATTCCCGAGTTGGCCGTCCCACTCGTGCGCGTGCGCGCCGCGCTCGCGCCGTACTTCGACGTCCTTGAAGAGAGAGATACCGACGGGCGCGTCGCCACTGACGAGTCGGTGCGTGCGTTCTTCGTCTTGCAACTCAAGGCCGCGTGACGCGTCGCTGTGCGGGCCGTGCACCGGAGGTCAAAGGCTCCCAGTGCACGGCCCGTGACATCACGCTGGCGTGATCAGTGAATGAGCACTTTTAGAGCGTCATGCTTGGCAGCGTTAGCGAAGACGTCGTACGCCTCGAGGATCTGATCGAACGAGAACTCGTGAGTCACGAACTTCTCGGCCGGTAACTTGTGTTCCGCCACGAGCTTCAAGAGCATGCCCAAAGTGTTGGTGTTGACCAAT
This sequence comes from Acidobacteriota bacterium, assembly GCA_019352095.1. GTDB lineage: Bacteria > Actinomycetota > Acidimicrobiia > Acidimicrobiales > RAAP-2 > RAAP-2. Next base: position 5,098 of record JABBNY010000074.1, on the reverse strand, counting down.
CCCATTGAGATATCGATGTTCTTGATCCATAGTTCGTTGAGTGCCAATTCGGCCGGCTTGCCGTGCACACCAATATTGGCGACACTGCCCCCAGGACGAACGATGAGGGTGGCCATGGTGAAGGTCTCGGGCAACCCCACTGCTTCTATTGCGACGTCGACACCTTGTCCGTCGGTCAGTGCGATGACTTGTTCCTTCCAGTTCGCATCTGCCGAGTTGACGGTGTCAGTTGCGCCAAAGTCCTTCGCACGCGCCAAGCGGGCGTTGTCGACGTCAATGGCGATCACCTTGGAAGGTCCGTACAGTCGTGAGGTCATCACCGCCGACAGTCCCACCGGGCCTGAGCCAATGACCGCGACGACGTCACCGGG
>JABBNY010000074.1:0-4717 GCA_019352095.1 Acidobacteriota bacterium | reverse complement strand
GCCCCTCGGACCACTTGCCGGTGGACAGGTCCAGCACGTCCACCCGCTTCTCGCTCTCCTTCTCGCCCAGCCCGGCGACGACGTCACCGGGGTTCACGTGTCCGTACTGGACACCGATCTCGAATCCAGTCGGCAAGATGTCAGAGAGCAGGATGCCCTCTGCGTCGGTCATGCCCGCCGGTACTTTGTACACGGAGTTCTCAGCGAACGGAACTCGAACGTACTCCGCTTGCGTGCCGTCAATCATGTACCCAAATATCCAACCGATGCCCGCCGTCCCTTCCGGGGCGAGGCAGTGACTGTAGAGACCCTGACGACAGTTGGAGCAGCGCCCGCACGAACTTACGCACGACAAGATGACCCGGTCACCTACTGACAACTGCGACACGCTGTCACCCACTTCGGTGATTACGCCAATGCCTTCGTGGCCGAGTATCCGCCCGACTTGAACTTCGGGGACATCGCCCTTCAAGATATGAAGATCCGTTCCGCAGATGGTGGTGGCGACCATCTTGACAATCACGTCGGTCGACTCTTGGATTTTCGGATCGGGTACTTCTTCCCAGCTCTTCTGCCCGGGACCTTTGTAGACAAGTGCCTTCACAGCACACCTCCAAAATGAGTTTGTTCGAGTGGCACTCTGCCGTTCGCAAGGCCAAGAACACGCTGACGCCAAGCGTTCCAGGCCGTACTTACGAACCTAGATGCGGTGCTCAATCACTATTAGGGTCCAAAGTCCTCTCGCGGGTAAGTGGTGGCTCGCCGTTCAGCAGGACGAAGGCACACTCGTTGCATGTCGCATCAGCCAATCAACGTGGCGAACACTCCACCACTGGTATCGTCGCAGTTGTCGAGGCGAACGCCTTCCTCGACCAGCGTCTTGGAGCATGGCGGTCGTACCAAGTCTCGCAGTGGCGAGTTGGGGAAGCACGCATGCATGGTCAGCCATCGAATGAGCCTTCAAGTTATCCTGTGCCGAGGTCGGACCTCTCGTCGACCTCCCACGCCGCGCCGGTGACCAACGGGGTGAATCGACCTCGGGCCGCCGCCAGACTGGACCGCCTCCCGGTCTCTGGTTGGCTCAGCGGAATCATGGCCCTGCTCTTTCTGAGCTGGCTCATCGAGTCCTACGACGTCGGGTTGACCGGAGCGGTCCTGCCGTCACTGACGCACCAGTTCGCGCTCTCGACGGGAATGAAGTCCTTCGTCGCGATCTCGGCCAACATCGGCATCGTCATCGGCATCGTTCCCGCCGGTCGTCTGGCGGACCGATATGGCCGACGAAGGGTGCTCATCATCGGGACCATCTCGTACGCCGCTTTGACCTTTGCGACCGGCTTCGCCCACAGCGTCAGCAGCGTCATCGTGCTGCGAATCGCCGACGGCATCGCAATGGGCGCAGTCTTTCCGATCCCCTACGTCTTCGCCTGTGAGTTGTGTCCGCCCAACCGACGAGGGCGTTTCATCGCCTGGGCGGATTCATTCCTCTCCATTGGCTACTTCCTCTCACCTCTTCTGGCGTTCCTCCTCATTCCCAACGTCCAGGACACGACCGGCTGGCGGGTCATGTTCTTCATTGGTGGTCTGCCGGTCCTCTTCGCGTTGCTCGCGTGGCGCTATTTGCCCGAGTCACCGCGCTGGTACGAGTCGAAAGGTCAGTGGGCGCAGGCTGAGAGGGTGCTCGTCGACATGGAGGCGCGCGCCGCCCGATCAACCGGTCGCCCACTCGCGCCGCTCGGACCCGACGAAGACCTTGCGCCAAGCCGATTGGCGCACCCGCTTCGCGCCATTCTGACTCCGCCCCTGCGTCGACGATCGCTGACACTCTGGGCAACGTTCGGGGGAACCTTCTTCATCTTCTACTCGATCCAGATCTTCATGCCTACTGCAGTCACGAAGATGGGCTACACACTCACATCAGCCTTCGCGTTCACCGCCGTGATCGTCGGCGTATCAATTCCCGGCAAACTGCTCGAGTCGTGGGTGATCGAGCGTTGGGGACGTAAGCCGGTGATCATTACCTTCACGCTCGTGGCGGCAGCGGCTTCATTCGTCTTCGGGTTCGCGCGAGGGGCGCTCCCCGTACTCCTTCTCGGATGTCTCATGTCGTTCTTCGGGATCGCCGTGGACCCGGCGGTGAAGACCTATACCTCCGAGAGTTATCCGACGGAGATTCGTGCGTGGGGCGTCGCCACGACCGAAGGATTCGGACGTCTCATCTCGGGGGTCATAGGACCATCGCTCATTCCCCTCGTGTTCTCGCACTTCGGGGTCGCCGGGGTTTACTCGCTCGTTGGTGCGGTCGCGCTCATCGCGGTCGTGGTGGTCGCTGTCTTTGGTCGCGAGACTCATGGTCTGACTTTGGAGCAGAGTGCCGATCTCAACGCCGAGTGACAAAGGTTGCCACGTCTCAATGGGACGTCGAGCTCGTGAGGGCTCCGTCGCTGATTGACGCTTCGTTGCGCAGTGACCTCATTGCGCGACCTTGCGTGCGCGTCAGCCCTCGGCGCCGCGTGCGAGTCGCCAACATTCGAGTGGTCATCATTGCAACTTCGTCTCGTGGCGCTGCATGGAGTTAACGACATTGATTCTCGGATCAACTCATCGCACAACTCGTCAAAAGTCGCTGGGGGGCGCCTCGATATCTTGTGGTGCTGGACCGCGCCCGTACCAGAAGTACCCGCGGGAGTCCTCTCTCGCCACGACGGAGTCCGTGCGACATCGGGCCCACGAAACCGCTTCGCTCAGAGTGTCAAACCGTAGCGAGAACTCCATCGTGCCGTCTGGTAGCTCCACATGACCCGAGTATCGAATAGGTTCCTCGAGGCCCTCTGGAGCGATATAGGCACGACCAGCGAGGGGATCCATGTCTCTAGTATCTAGCAACTTCACCTGAGCCGGGGTCCAGGTCACGTCGGAACGCTTGCCCGCGCACCGCAGCGTCTCTATTTGCGTGCGCTCGTTGTGAAGATGGAGTGGATACGACGAACTTCTCCACTCGAAATACTCTGAGACGAAGGTTCGGGTCGCTGGCCTCGAGAAGGGTCTTCAGATACGAACACGGGCCAGCCACTGTTACGGTGGCCACGAGATGGCAAAAACGTCGAAATCCCAGGCATCACGTCGATGGCCTCTACGAGTCGTGCTCTCAGCGCTACTCCTCGCACTAGTGCTCTCGGGTTCTACTTTGGCGCTGTCGACGACTCCCACGACGGTTCCATCGACATCGACGCCTTCTACGACGGCTTTCGCGACGGGGATATCCACTACAACGGCGATCACTACTCCGGTGACCACCACGACGACACACCTCAGGGCTTTCGAGTCCCTTCTCAGTAACCCTCTCGCGCTCAACGAACCTGCCCACGGTTGTGGTTTCGCGATGGACCTCGGTGGCGGCGCGACGTCCGCGACACAGAACCCCTCGACGACCACCAGCACGCCCGCGACCTCCGGACCCGACAGCCACGTGCCGATCAGAACGATCGGTCACTGCACCGTGCTCGAGATCGGTGATTCGCTGGGCAGCGACCTGGGCTGGGGACTCGCGCGCCAACTTGCCTCCACGCACGCCTTGAGGCTCGTACAGGAGGACAAGTCGTCCTCGGGACTCGTGACCGCGTGGTTCTACAACTGGCCACAACACCTCGCGATACTGCTCAGGCAATACCACCCAGATCTGGTCATAGTGTGTGTTGGCGGCAATGACGAGCAGAACATGGCACTCAATGGTCACGTGTATCAATTCGGTTCCGCCCAGTGGCGCGCGGCGTACAGCACGGTGATCAGACAAGTGGCCTCGATGATCACCCGAGCCCACAGCTACGTGCTGTGGGTCGGTCTACCGGTCATGGCGCCGGTCACCTACGCAGAAGGCATTGTGAAACTCAACTCGCTCTATCGTTCGGTTGCGACGACCGTACCCGGGGTCACCTACCTTCCCTCGTGGTCCCTGTTCAGCAACGGACGAGACCAGTTCATGAACTCCGCGCGGGTGAATAACGTCATGGCCGTGCTGCGTGCGTCCGACGGAATCCACTTCAGTACCGTGGGTGAGGATGTCTTCGCCACCTTTGTGGCAAATGAGATCGCTGTCGTGTACCACGTGCGCTTGCGGCCTTCGCAACCCGCGTACATCACGCCCTAACTGCAGCACCAGCGCGTCGCCTCGTTCGCGACGAGTGGCGTCACGCCACGTGCGCCAGTCGAGCCACCACGAACGTCGAGTCCCACGACAAGGTCACGCACACGAGCAGTAGAAGCAACGTCGCCCATCCGTCACGTCCCAGGCGCTGTGAATGGCGGATTGGGTTCTCTACCAAATGATACGAGACCATGGCGCACACGGTGGCGCCCGCGACCTCGATGACCCGAGCCATGGGTGACGAGATGGGATGCACCCGCTGCAGGGGCAGCATCAACCAGGCGTAGTGCCAGAGATAGAGCGAGTAGGAGAGGTCGCCGATGTAGCGAAGGGGGCGCCACGAGAGCCACGATGCCGGCGCCCCTCGGACACTTGCCTCCCCACTCCAGAGCAAGACCGCGCTCGCCGCACACGGCCACCATGCCAAGATTCCCGGATAGGGGTCGCCGCCGTTCAGGTGCCACACGGCGGCGCCGAGGGCGGCCAACGCCAAAGAGGACCTCTCGCACTATTCGAAAGGTCACCACGGCAACCGTGTTGCGCTTGATCGTCAACTTACGGGCCAGAGACTTG
>JABBNY010000073.1 GCA_019352095.1 Acidobacteriota bacterium | reverse complement strand
TATCCGGTGGTCAAGAAAGCAGCCTGACGAAGTCCGAAGGGTTTAATCGCAAGCTGGAGACATTGTGATTATTTTCGGCTTGATTCTTCTCGTCATTGGGTTCGTCAGGGGATTGCGATCGTGTGGACGATTAGCGTGATTGTGCTCGTGGTGGGACTTGAACTTTGGCTTCTCGGATCAATGGGCCACGTCATTGGCGGTCGACGGCACTACTACTAGATCAAGATTCGCTATTTGCCTCGATCGGAGAACGGCAACGTTATGTGGCTCTTTCCCCGGAGGCTTCTATGGGAACTGGAAGCAAGTGGAAGAGATCCGTGATTACTGTGGAGGAGCACGACATCGTCGTCTGACCTACTTTGGAACCTCAGTACCGTTGGCACGACAGTCAGCAGTGGCAAGTGAATGATCGACCCAAAGAGAAGCTGATCCTGGGCGAAAAGGAAGTGCATCCTTCGGAATCTGGTGCCAAATGGCGTCAGTATCTTCGAGCGGTGGGACCGGGGCTCATCACCGGAGCGTCCGACGACGACCCGTCGGGTATCGCTACCTACTCGCAGGCCGGCGCCAAGTATGGCGCGTCGTTACTGTGGACCGCGCCCACCCCCTGAACCCGCCCAGATGGTTGGACAACAGAGACGACAATCGACATGCAGAGTCGGTATTGATCTTCCACCAAAGATCAAAATGAGACATACAGCGAAATTGGCCCCATTTTAGGTTCGTCGATTCCATTAGCTAGAGAATCTTGTCGGCGGTCTCTTCCTTGCGGATTCCCTACCTAATCGTCTTAACGAAAAGTAGTGACTTCAGGCATAGGGACTTTGGATGTCGACGACGCTACAGTGAGCGTTATCACTCCAGAACCTCGGTGACCTTCCTCTACTAAGGAGAAGTACCGTGACCGACATTACTCTCACATCCGGTAGTAATTCGGACGTTGAAGCGGCTGACGAGATCGTTCAGCACAAATGGGACAGATTTGTCGCGGGCGACAATGTTTCGTTGGATTTGACGATTCCCTTTCCGTCGCGCGTAGCGAAGACAGCCCTTGCGAATTGGGCGAATGAGACCTTCGAAGCGGTTGACACGACGAAAGTTCTCTCCGATGCCATCGCTAAGGTCCAATCAACTGACCTGTGCCGACACGTTGCTGAAGGGCGCTATGCCACAGCATTCACGCAGGGATCCGGGGATCAAAGTCGATCGAACCACGACGAACAGGTGGGCGACAGCATTGAATTACACGAACAGAGGAGTTAGATAATGATCATTTTTGGAGCAGTTCTCATGTTGATTGGATTCATTCTTGGCGTACCAATCCTGTGGTCGATCGGTGTGATCGTGTTGATCATTGGCATTGTTCTGTGGATCATGGGGACAATGGGCCACATGGTGGGTGGTCGACGTCACTATTACTAGTAGCGACGGCGGTCGAGACGGCGCCCCGATTGGGATTCACAATGAGACAGAAATTACTTCAGTTGGCATTTCTTCACACCTCAGTTTCTTTCGCTTCAGATAGCACTCGAAGGAAACAGTTGAATCGACCGACTCGCCGGAGACAGCAACCTCGACGAAAAACTGGGACTCGAAAGCCGAGCCCAGTAGAAGTACATCAGTTTCATCGGGGCAAATGTCTCGGTGGACGAGTGAGGAGACCAAAATGACAAAGCACGACAAAGTCAAGAACATCACCCAGATCGCTAAGGGCCGCGTCAAGGAGGCGACGGGAAAGCATCTGGGCGATGAAGAGATGCAGAACGAAGGCCATTTGGATCAGGTGAAGGGCAATCTCAAGCAGGCGGGCGAAAAAGTCAAGGACGCGCTCAAGGAGTGATTTGAACGCTACTACCCTGGTCGGGGGACGACGGCTTTCGACGAAGGGTCTCGCTTCCGTTGCCGGGTGGAGGTGTCGCCAAAATAGTCGGCGTCTGCCCCCTTCGACGAAACTACTCAGTCACTAGATAGTCCCCTTTGCGGCGTGTCTTCGCTTGCGTCACACGTCGTCTCCTAGATTGCCACCCCGGTGAATCAATTTCTCAAGGTGCGTATTTACACTTCACCATTCGGCTGTGCCGTACGGTGGCGAAAGACAGTTGGTGTCGACCTCACTGAGGCGCTAGCGGTATAACGGAACCCATGATTCATCCGTTTTCTCGTTCGATACTGCTCCTTGATGCATGACTCAACAAGATTCATTGAGTGGCGCTGGTCATTCTTCTTCCTCATCTCAATGAGGCCGAGCCAACTCACCTTGCCCTGACGAATTCAGTGAGAAACGTCGCTCGGCAAGGAGGAGGGTTCTGATCTTAGAACGAGATGCCGCCAGTCGCGAAGAGGGCGATCGATGCGAGGCCCATGAGGGCGAAGGTGAACCAGCCCAGAATGTTGGCCCAGCGTCCATTGACGTACTTGCCCATCAATTGTCGATCATTTGAGATGACGAGCACTACCGCCAACAGGGGCGCCGCGATGACTCCATTGATGACCGCCACGAGGACGAGAAGTCTGATCGGATTGACGTTCAAGAGGCTGAGAGCGGTTCCGCCGATTGTTCCGACGCCCACCAGAACGTAGAAGAGCGGGGCTTCTCGTATGGTTCGCGAGAATCCCCATCCCTTGCCCAAAAGTCCCGAGAGTCCGACCGAACCCGATGCGGCGAGAACGGGAACTGCCAGGAGTCCGCTACCGATGAAGCCCAGGGCGAAGATCACGCTCGCGAGACTTCCCGCGATTGGTTTGAGCGACGTGGCGGCTTGAGCGGCGCTTTGGATATCAGTGATGTGGTGCACGTGCAGAGTCTCCGCGGTCGTCGCGATGATTGAGAACATCACGACATTGGAGAAGGCCATTCCTGAGAACACGTCGAGGCGACTCGTGCGCTGCTTGAGTTGAGCGCCCGATCGACTCCTCATCCTCAGGGTCATTGGCTGGGTGCCCCCCTCGGGCTCGTCGCGCATCTCCTCGAGCCGGTTGGCGCTTTGCCAGAAGAAGAGATAGGGGGAGATCGTGGTGCCCAGGATCGCCACCAATAGCGCGATGTAGGCCTTGGTGTGGAGGACGTGCGGGATGATGCTGTGATCAAGGACTCTCAGCCAGTCGTGAGTCACGGAGATTGCGACTACGACATAGACGACAAGGGTCGCCGCCAAGGCCCGGAAGATCATTGCGATGCGGGCGTAAGAACCCATGACCAACAAGACTGAGATGACCATTCCCGCGACCAGTGCCCATAGCCAGGTCGGTCCCGCCTTGAGCAGATTCATCCCCGAGCCGATGGCGACCAAGTCAGCGGCGATGTTGAGGGTATTGGCGAAAATGAGGACGAAGAGGAGAAGACCGACAATCCCTTTTCCAATTCGATGGAAGCGCTTGACGGCCAGTTCTCCCAGTCCCGTGCCCGTGGCCAGCGCCGTTCGATCGCATATCTCCTGTACCGCCATCATGAGAGGAAAGGTCAAGAGGGCCGTCCATAAGAATGACAAGCCGTATTGTGAACCCGCTTGCGCATAGGTGGCGATACCCGACGGGTCGTCGTCGGACGCCCCGGTGATCAGACCCGGCCCGATGGCTCGGACGTACTGGCGCCATGAGTCACGAAGGTTGGAAGCCTCATCGTCACCGTCCGACTCTGGTCGGGTCTTAGGCGGAATTCTCATTCGTCGTCACCTTTGACCTCCTCAGCCTTTGCGAATGCTAAGTCGTTGGTGATGGAGGAGTCACCTCTCGCGCAAGGGTTGCGGACGAACCGAACTTTAGCTGTCGGCCCCCGAATGCGACGGAACACATGGCGAACCACGCCCAGCCGATCAAAAGCCCTCCGAGGACGTCGGTCAGCCAGTGCACACCCAGGAGTATTCGCGAACAGGAGATTCCCGTTGCCAAGCCAACGGCGAGTCCGGCGAGCACCGCTCTGGTTCGCAGTGCTCTTCCTCTACCGATGACCAGGGAGAAAGCTGCGAAACACGCGGCGGACGCGGCGGCGTGCCCCGACGGGAACGAAGGTCCACTGAATCCCGTGAGTTGGTCAAACGTTGGGCGAGCTCGATCTACTAGGGCCTTGGTCACGTTCGCCACGAGGAACTGTCCTCCGACGACCAAGGTCAAGAAGATCACCACCGCGGGGCTGCGTTGGCGAATGGTTTCGACGACCGCCACCAGGACTCCAAGGGGAACAATCCACACAGCCCCACCGAATTGGGTGAGTTCGCGCAGGACCTGATCAGAAAGTGATGTCGCGTGAGCCGCAGCGAAGATGCTGGCCGCCTGGTCCCACTTGGCAAAACCGGTGTGGGTACGAATCATCACTAGGAGGACACCGACTCCCGCCGCCGTCGCGATGATCAGCACCACAGTGACGCCTAGTGCTACTCCGGTCGAAGATTCTGCTGACAAGTGCGAGTTCACGTACCTGACGAAACGTCGATGACGCCGCGACTCGGTAACAATGGTGTCCGAACTCGCCGCAGGCGCCATGAGGTCGGCGCGTGGCCAACGTAGAGCGATGTACCACGCAACAATCCCCGGGACGATTGTCGCCACCGATGAAATCAGCAAGTCAGTCACGCCACTACTTCGGGCTGGGGCTTCTGGGGGTCTGATTCAACCACTTTGGACGCATCTTGTGGCGAATGCTGACCGGCTCGTACCGCTTCGAGTTGTGCCGCGACCGACGCGCCGTAGAGGAGTGCCACATTCGACAACAGACTCCATATCAAAAGAGCGACGATTCCCGCTAGGGGACCGTACGTCTCACCGAAAGTGGAACTGGAGCGAAAGAACAAGCCCAATCCAATGGTGCATAGCCCCCACAAGACAACCGATACTCCCGATCCAATGACGAGGCAAGAAAAATGAGGTTGTTGTCGTCGGGGCGACCAAAAAAAAAGGAGCGTCACCGCGACCGCGATCAGAATGAGTCCGAGGGGCCAACGCACCAGCGCCCAAGTCCTCGCGGCACCACCATTGCCAGAGAGTGAGAACAATTGCTGGCCAAATGCCAAACTGACGAAGGCTACCGCTATCAAGATGCCCACGCTCAGAGTGAGAATTAGCGCTCGCAAGTATTTCTTCAAGGTCGAACGATCCTGCTCAATCCCGTACAGGCGATTGAGACCCCTCTCGAGTTGCCCAAGACCCGATGTCGCGGTGATCAGCGCGCCAGCTCCGCCAACTATCAGCGCCAGATAACGATGGTCAGCGGCCACTTGATGGGCCTGGAGGACCGCGGTGGTGAGTACGCGACCAGCGGGCCCCGGAATCGCCTGGCGCAAGGTTGCATCGATTGCGTTGCTGACACCGCCCTTGTGAAGGACTCGAGTGAGTCCGACGGCGGCAATTACTCCCTGAATTACGACGAGCGAGGTGAGGTACGCCATGGAACGAGCGTGACTGAATCCGTCAGAGAGGCGTAGGCGACGATACGAGTCGATGAGGAGTCGATTGAGCCCCACGGTTCGTAGTGTGCGGCGGAAGTCGTCGCCAGTCAAGCTGCGGGTCTCGGGCACAACGGAGGCGGTACTCATGGCTCCACTTCCCGAGGAACGCACACCACGAGAGATCCTGGTTCAATTTTTGCTCGCAAGTGTTTTGTTGCCTTGCGGTCACCACCATCTAATTCGTAGACCGTCGGGCGACTCAGCTTGATATCAACTCGCTGACCTTGGGTCATCTGGGCCAGCGGTGATCTCTCAGCATGGCCGACGGCCATCGAAGCCAGTACCCGGGCCCACTGCATCGGGTTCTCTGCAGTGACGACACCGATTTCGAGAAGCCCGTCGTCGGGGCGGGAGTTGGGAAAGACTCTCACGCCGCCAGCGAGTGAACCCATTTGGCCCAGTAGCACGCACGTCGCTCGGCCCTTGAACCACGTTTGCTTATCGACGGTAATGCGAACTTTGCGCGAATTCATTCGCGTCGCGTGTGTGCTGCTTACGACGTAGGCAATGCGCCCGAAGTGTTCCTTCAGGGTGTCGTCGGCGTATCGCATCATCAGGGCGTCGAACCCTACTCCCGCCATGACAGCGAACCTCTCTCCGTTCAACACCCCGACGTCCAAGCGGCGTGTGTCACCCTGGAGACCGATGTCGACAGCGCTCACGAGATCAATTGGGATATTCAAATTGGTCGCCAGAAGATTTGCGGTGCCCGCTGGCAGTATGGCGAGGCTCACGGCCTGACCGGCGATGGCGTCAACACACCGTTGTACTGAGCCGTCACCGCCCCAGATGAACAGTAGTTCTGTACCGTTTGCGACAGCTTTGCGCGCCAGCGCAGGGATCTGGCGGCTACTTTTCACCTCGTACCACGGGGGATTTGTATAGCCACGGTCCTTCAGCACTTGGCGCAATTCACGAAGGCCACCCCCGAGTGACTTCTCCTTGTGCGCGATAATCGCAATCTTCATCATGTTGGTACTCGATCGAGCGGCTCGGTTTCCGGCATATCCATTGAAAGGCCCGACTGCGGATTGTCGCCGGTCCGTGCGGTGACGGCACGAATCATGATGACCGAAGCGCACAGGGCTCCTATTCCCACAATCGCACCGGCCAGAACATCGGTCGCGTAGTGTTCTCCGCGATATCTCCGTGACGCCCCTACGGCAATGGCGAGGAGAGCAGCGAGTAACCACGCGGCGACCCGTACACCGCGTTGCGTAGCTGATGCACTGACTAGCACTGCCAACCCCCCGTACAGAGCAATTGCTGCCGCAGTGTGGCCCGACGGGAAGCTGAAAGTTGTCGGCGTTCCTCCGAGGTGGCGTACCGAAGGACGAGGACGGGCAACAATGGTGTTGACGGTGATGAACACAGAGAGTTCGATTGCGAGGCTCGTTGCCAAAATGAACGCCTTGCGCCCCCAATGTCGAAATAACAAGATGAGTGTGACTACGACAGCGATTCCAGCGACCGTAAGGGTGTCCGCGGCAAATGTCACGCACGTGGTGACAAAGTTCCAGGAGTTTGATCCGTGGTCAATGAGCCAGAGGTTGACGCTGTGATCCCAACTTCCTAGGGCACCGTGCTCGAATACGTGGGTAACAAGTAGTCCAATCGCCGTCACGAACGACGTCAATATGGCGAAGGCAGTGAGATACATCAGAACGAAGAACCGCAAAGCGCGTCCGCCGGTCAGAGTAAGTCCCCGTCTGTGGGCGTGTCCCCCAGGCCGGGGATCGAGAATGGTGAGGCGCAAGTGTTGGTTCGTACCAAAGTCCTCGTTCTCAGTTGATTGCACTACGACGTCATCCACTTTTCCTCCTTCGCCACGCCGAAACGGGGGAAGATTCTGAGCAACGATTACTTTCGCTGTGGATGCTGTCCTCTGGACGAATTTCGTACTCTCTTGAAGAGTAGCCCTTCAAGAGCCGGGTGTGACGGTAGTTTCCTACACCTGGAGCGATTGGGATTGATGTGTCCCAGTGCTACATCTCAAACGGCTGGCCACTTGTCAGTCACTCAGCCAATGTCGTTAGAGCGGAGCTGAATCGCGGTGGGTTTGGCGTTGACGTTTGTGTTCTGAATCGAAGTATTTTCTTTCAAGATTGACACTGTCGCGAACGCTGGCAACCACGAACGTGGATGTTCAGGTGGTTTTAGTGGGCCGTCCGGGTCTCGATCCCGGCACCTTGAGAGTGTTTCCGGAACGTCCACGGACGTTTCTCGGCGTCCAGTTTTGTTGGCCGGATAACGTGGAGCGTCCACCAATATCCACTGACGTCCTCTCACGTTTGAATTCGTGGCTAGACAATTGGCTAGATCAGGGCTCGTTTCACGGTCGAGTCACTATTGGGCTTCGAGGGGTTGACGGCAATTTGTTTGAGATGCGACTGGGCGACAAGTAGATCATCTTCACGACGATCTTGGCACCAACAGACCCGTTGCGATTCAGGAACTGGGCAAAGATTGCAACGAAAAGGTGCCTTTTGAATTAGGCGAATTCGTTGTGTAGTGACTCAAATTCATCCTATGAGGACACCATTTTATGGGTATCATCAGCCTTTTCAGACCGGTAGCTTTACGCTAGATGAAGATTAAGGTGCAGATGATTAATGAAGCAGATGACCAATGATATTGAGCGACATCGGTGAACGATCCGTCGAGCAATAGAAAGGGCGACAACATGGAGGAATTTCTGACTGACGTTCAGACACTGCGAAAGCGTGCGCGAACGAACATGAATAAAGGTCCCGTGACTGACGCGTACGGGGCGGACTTGGAGCGCGTTATCTTCGTGCTCAATCAAGCATTGGCCACTGAACTCGTTTGTGTGTTGCGCTATAAGCGGCACTATTTCACTGCCGAGGGGCTCAATGCGCAGGCTGCGGCTGCGGAGTTTCTCGACCACGCGGGCGAAGAGGCTGACCACGCTGACATGATTGCAGCGCGGATTACACAATTGGGAGGTGATCCGGATTTCAGTCCCGAATCACTGACCGGTCGAAGTCAGACTGAGTACGATTCGTCGAAGGAGTTGGTGAAGATGATTAAGGAGGACCTCGTGGCGGAACGCGTTGCGATTGCGTCCTACACCGAAATCATCACGTGGCTCGGTGACGGTGACCCAACCACACGGCGGATGCTTGAAGAGATTCTCGCCGTGGAAGAGGAGCACGCCGAAGACATGCTCGACCTGCTCGAAGGGCTGAAATAGTCGACGACCGGGGGTTGGTCGCAAACCCCATGTGTACGATCGGTCGAGAGGCGCCCACTATCGCTTCTTGGCGTTGGGTACGTTGCGGCCACCCAACGGATCGATGCACCATGACAAGGAGGTATCGATGTCGCGCGTCAAAGTAATGCTCGACGAATTCCTTCGTGCCGACGGATCAGATGTGCCGCTTCCAGGTTCTGGCGAGACCTGGCGTCGATTTGAAGTCCTATCGTTGTGGGCCTCTCGAGATCTGTCGGTGGGTCGGCTCGCTGAAGGTCACGTCGACGCTTTGGCCATTTTGGCTGAGGCGGAAATGGAGCCGTTCAACGAAATTTCTTTGTACGGCGTATGGGCAGCTCGTTCTCGGGCAGGCGGAACGTCGGCGAAGCGAGTTTCCGGTGGCTGGGAGCTCACTGGCCGCAAGGAATTTTGCTCGGGCAGTGGGCTCATCGACCGAGCGTTGGTGACGGCCGATACTACTGAGGGTTACCGACTCTTCGACGTTAGTGTCGACGAGCACGTCGCCTCGTCGGATAACGATTCGTGGCCCGCGGTCGGTATGGCGGACTCCGTGAGCGAAACGCTCGAGTTCGCGGGTCCCGTGATACCCGAGTCGTGTGCAGTCGGTGGTCCTGACTTCTATACCACTCGCCCTGGTTTTTGGTTCGGCGCCGCCGGAGTCGCCGCGTGTTGGTATGGCGGAGCCTGTGGACTGGTCAACAACTTGATCAATTCGTTGCCTGCAGTGCCGAGCGAGCATGTATTAGCAGATCTGGGCAAAGCGGTGGCTCACATCGAGTCGATGCACGACGTGTTGAAGAGCGCTGCTGACGCCATCGACCGCGATCCCCAGGACGTTGAAGAACGAGCGCACTATCGGGCCCTCGTCGTGCGCCAGGTCGTTCATGACGCGGCCATGGAGGTGTTGGTGCGCGTGGGTGCCGCCGGTGGCGCGCGACCGCTCTGTCACGATCTCGATCAGTCTCGTCGAGCAGCCGACTTGTTTGTTTATCTCTCCCAACATCACGGGGGATCCGACGCCACTGAACTGGGTCAACTCGCGAGGGAGGAACGCTCGTGGCATTAATTGTCGACCACGAACATCTCGGTCCGAGCGAAAGCGAGTGGGATGCCGCCGGTCACCACAAACAGCTAGCACCATTTGGACCAATTGAGGCACGTCGCCTTGTAGTGGTCTCGCCGCATCCGGACGACGAAGTGCTCGGCGCGGGAGGCCTCATTCAAGTCGCATTGTCGCAGCACGTGCTCGTCGAGGTCGTCGCAGTAACTGACGGCGAGGCTTCGCACCCGAACTCGACATCGGCAACGACCCTCAATCTCGCTCATGTTCGTAGTGCCGAGTCCCGCATAGCGCTCAGCCGCCTGGGGTGGCGCGAGCCGCTGATCACCCGCTTGCATCTGCCTGACGGCAACGTCTCGGCACATCGAGGCCAACTCGATGGAGCGCTCGCCAGTATCTTGCTGCCGGACGACTTGTGCGTGGCGCCATGGCGACACGACGGCCATCCGGATCACGACGTCTGTGGGGAGTCCGTGCTTACCGTAAGTCGTGCGGTGGGAGCCAGAATGTTGGAGTATCTCGTGTGGGCGTGGCACTGGGCCGATCCGGATGGATCCGATATCCCTTGGCAGCAGTGTCGACGGCTGGATCTCACTCGTCGCGCCCGCGCTCACAAGCGCTGGGCCACCTCCGCGTTTGGATCTCAAACGCGGGCCCTCGGCCCTGACTTCGAGGACGCTGCGGTACTCCCCGCACCGCTTATGCGTCGATTCTGGCGCTCTTACGAGGTGTACGTCGACGACTTGGCGAGCACGCGATGACCTCGACCGACCGCCAGTACTTTCGAGACATGTACGCCGCGAACAACGATCCGTGGAAGTTCGAGACCAGCTCGTACGAACGGCGCAAGTACGCGCTGACGGTGGACACGCTTACGAAGGAGCGCTATCACAGCGCCTTCGAACCCGGCTGTTCTATTGGCGTACTAAGTGAACTTCTCGCGCCACGTTGTGAACGTCTGCTTGTCACCGACATTGTTCCTTCGGCACTGGCACAAGCGACTCACCGACTCGAGCGATATGAGAACGTCGTGGTGGAGCGACGAGCAATCCCCGAGTCGTGGCCCAACGACACGTTTGACCTCATCGTGCTGAGCGAGATTGCGTACTATTTTGATGCTGAATCTTTGCCCGATATTCTCTCGCTCGTTGTTCGCTCAACCGCGCGCGAGGCTCACGTCCTGGGGGTTCACTGGCGCGGTGAGACGGACTACCCGCTCACCGGCGACGCCGCACACGAAGTGATCAATTCCAACAACAATTTGCGACGAATAGTCCGTCACCTTGAGGACGATTTCGTGCTCGATCTGTGGGAGCGGGTGGGATGAAGCGCGAGCCCACGGCAATCGCTCGAACGCTGGCGGTTGGCGTTGTGATACCAGTGCACAACGAGCAAGAGTTACTTGGATCTGCTCTTGATTCGCTCGCGGACGCATTCGATCAACTGAGTGGTTGGGAACTGGCCATGAGGGCGGCGGTAGTTCTTGATGCGTGTGGTGACGCCAGTGAGGAGATCACTTGCCAATGGCAAAGCACCCTAGTGCGACGCCGAAGTCCTCTCGAGATCATCATCGTCACGTCTTTCGCGAAAAACGTCGGTCATGCGCGAGCGCTAGGTTGCGACGCAATATTGGCTGGTTGGTCGCGAATGAATCCCGCCAGGATATGGCTCGCCACGACCGACGCTGACTCACGAGTACCCGCGGACTGGCTCGCGACCCAGGTGATCCAACACGAAACAGGAGTGGACCACTGGTCGGGTCGCGTGTCGGTTGATGATTGGTCGGGGCATCAGGACGAGACCAGGCTCCGTTGGCAAAACGAGTACGAGAGGGAGATCCAACCGATCCACGGGGCCAATTTGGGATTCAACGCCGCCGCGTACCTCGCGGCAGGCGGTTTCGCACCTCTAGAAACCGGAGAGGACCGGGCACTTCATCGCGCACTCGTTGCTCACGGTGCACCCTCGTACTTCGACTCGGCCGTACGTGTCGTCACCAGTGCCCGTCGACGAGCGAGGGCACCGCTGGGTTTTGCGCACGCCCTCGAAGTGATTAGTCCTACGCCGCGCGTGCGCGCTACAGGTTAGGGCGAGTACCACGTTTCTCTGACGGATCCGCGGCCCAGGTTTGGCGAGCACGGGCGACGCTTCGACTGCCGATCATCACTCACGACACAGATACGTACTTGGGGCGACGATAGTCGGTCGAGTTCTTTGCAGCTTTGTTCGTGGCAACGGTTGGTGGCCCCGAAGGGTCCAAGTACTTTTCACGCCGCTCTAACTCCGCGGCGGTTCCCGCGATATAGATCCACATAGTTGACCACAAAAAGGCGGGTCCACTCCGAGTGTCAGATGCTCTCCAGTAGGTCGCGGTTCAATGTGTTGGGCTTGGTTCAAGAAGTTGAAGAAAGATCAGGGTATCCATATCCTCACGTAGCGCCGCTTCTGCTTGGGATTGGGACCAGGTCGTTGTCAATTATCTCTCTAGATCGACATTGTTGCGACCGTTGGGATCCACAGGCACGAACAGCCAACTCTTCTGGTGGGCCGCCTGGGTCTCGATCCCAGCACCTTGAGAGTGTTTCCAGAACGTCCAGGGACGTCCATCAGCGTCCAGATTTGTTGGCCGGACGAAGTGCAACGTCCACCAACGTCCACTGAAGTCCACTCACGTTTGACGTCGTGGCTAGACAATTGGCTAGACCCTGGCTCGTTTCAAGGTCAAGTCACTATTCAATATC
>JABBNY010000072.1 GCA_019352095.1 Acidobacteriota bacterium | reverse complement strand
TGATGCCCGCCGCCTTCATCTGACCGATGCGTTCAGCGACCAGTTCGAGCTTGATGGGCTCTAGGTACATCTGTTGCATGCGCGCGGTCGCCTTGTCGTCGGCGAGCTCGGTGATCTCGTCAAAGAGCGGGGTCGGGTCCTCGTAACGGGTCCAGAGACCCTCCAAATTCAAGACGCCGAGGCCCCCGAGGCGACCCAGTTCAATAGCGGTCGTGGGTGACATCGCACCGTCCATTGCCGAACCGAGCAAAGGGAGCTCGAACTTGTAGGCGTCAATCTGCCACGAGATGTCAACATCCTCGGGGTCACGGGTACGTCGCGAGGGCACGATGGCGATGTCGTCGAATCCGTACGCCTGCCGCGCCGATTTGTAGATACCAATCTCTACTTCCGCCATTGTGACCTCCGCCTAAGAAAATGCACCCCGAAACGGGTTTGCGTTTAGAACAATCTACTGGACGTACGAAGGCCAACAGCCGCGTGACAAGAGCCCCGAAGGACCCGCGAGAGCGCCACCCGTCGTTACCGAGCGTGGACGTCGAGCGACGTCGAGGTTGTACTCAAATTTCACCTGCTCGGCGTGCAGAAAGGCCCCACGTGGCCAACGGTCGCCCACGCGTGGCCCGCCTGCGCACTTCTGAATTACGGTTGATTCATGCCACGAGCCGTAATTCGGCCAAGAACCCACCCGCCCCGGCGTGCCACCTGGGCGCTGAAGACGCCACGACCATGACCTTGCCCGACGACGTCCTGGCCCGATTCCTTCGCGAATACCCAGACGTCGTCCTGGTACTGAGCAGCGACGGTCGCCTCTTGTGGGCGAATGACACCGCCCAGGCGTTCTTCAATCAATCACTCGCGGACGCGATTGGGAATTCGGTTCTCACCTACGTCCACCCCGACGACCTCGAACTCGTCCGGCGCTCCCTCGAGTCGGTACAGACTAAGCAGATCGGCAATCCGGTCGAGATCAGGGCGAGCATCGACGGTGAGTGGCACCTCCTCGAGACCGTCGGCGTTCCCGTCGCCTGGTACGCACCCGGCGCTGTGCTCTTCAGCTTTCGAGACCTCACCAATCGACGCCGTTTCGAGGTCGCACGAAACGACATCGCCCGTTTTCGTTCGCTCGTACAGAATGCGTCAACCATCATGTTGCTGCTCTCGGCCAACGGCATCGTCGAATCGGTATCCGCCGCCGTCACCCGCCTGCTCGGCCACGACCCCGAGGTCGTTGAGAACCATCCCCTCGCCGAGCTCGTCGTCGCCGAGGATCGCCCCGCGCTGCACCGCGCGCTCGACGAAGTCCTGCGCGCACCGACGTCGCACGCCGTCATGCCGACCCTGCGGTTGGTGCACCACGACGGTGCAGAAGTGACCCCGTACGAATTGTCCTTCGTCAACCTGATCGATGACCCCACGGTGCAGGGCCTCGTCGTCACCGCCAACGACATCTCCGCGCGAGTGCAGACCGAACAAGAACTACAAGACGCGCTCGTCGGACTCCACGACACGTACTCGCTGCTCGAAGCGACGCTCGACTCGACGCCCGACGGGATACTCGTCGTCAGCGAGGACCGTCGCATCACGAGCTTCAACAAGCAGTTCGCCACGATGTGGGGAGTGCCCGACGACGTGGTCGAACTGGACAATGACGCCGCGCTCCTCGAACTGATCGGGGTCCAACTCGAGAATCCTGAGCAGTTTCTCGCGCGAGTGGAAGAACTGTATTCCCAACCCGACGTCGAAAGCAGCGAGACCCTGTACTTCAAGGATGGCCGAGTCTTCGATCGCTCCTCCAAGCCCCAGTACGTCAACAACGTCGTCGTGGGTCGGGTGTGGAGTTTTCGCGACATCACCGAACAGAAGCAGCTCGAAGACGACCTGTCGCACCGGGCATTCCACGATGTCCTCACGGGACTCGCCAATCGGGCCCTGTTTCGCGACCGGTTGAATCAGGCCATAGCGCGCAACGAACGCACGGCCAAGTACGTCGCGGTGCTCTTCGTCGACCTCGACCACTTCAAGTCAGTCAACGACAGTCTCGGACATTCCTCGGGCGACCTCTTGTTAAAGGCGGTGGCCGAGCGCCTGCGCGGGTGCCTACGTCACTCGGACACCGCCGCGCGCTTGGGCGGTGACGAATTCGCGCTCCTCATCGAAGAAGTGGACAGTCACGAGGAGATCATCAACCTCGCGACGCGCATCATGAGTGAGTTGCGCCGACCACTCGCCATTGGCAGCCAACAAATCTCGGTGACCGCGAGCATCGGCATCACCTTCGGCGTCGACGGCAGCACCAGCGAGCAATTGGTACACAACGCCGATCTCGCCATGTACCTCGCCAAAGCCCAGGGCCGTGACCGCTACGCGGAATTCCAGGACCACCTCTATTCGAGCTCGGCCGCGCGACTCGAGATGGAGGCACAGCTTCGCCGGGCCAACATCGACAAGGCGTTCCTCGTGCACTACCAGCCAATCGTCGAGCTCGCGACCAACACCGTCGTCGGCCTCGAAGCCCTCGTGCGATGGGCCCACCCGACCAAGGGACTTCTCGCACCGGTCGAATTCATGGCATTCGCCGAGGAGATCGGACTGGTGCGGACCATCAGCGCCCACGTAGTGGTAACGGCCTGCGCGCAACTTCAGTCGTGGCGCCAGCGGGGTCTTGTCGACAGCGAGTTCTTTCTCGCCATGAGTCTCTCCACCAACGAGTTCAGCGACACCCGTAGCGTCACCGACCTCAGAAACGCCTTGGCCTCGACGGGACTCGCTCCCGCGCAACTGGTGATCGAGGTGAGTGAACGCGCACTGATGAAGGACCCCGACGTGGCATTCGAGACAACGCGTACGTTAAAGATGCTCGGTGTACGCATCGCCATCGACCACTTCGGTTCGGGTTTGTCCTCGCTCGCCCACTTGAGTCGACTGCCGATCGATTTCTTGAAGATCGACGGATCCTTGGTCAACACCGTCGGTCACGGCGACGACGCCGACCACAGTCAGATCGTCGTCCAGTTAGCGCACTCCCTGGGCCTCGTGACCATCGCCGATGGTGTCGAGCGCGACGACCACGTGGCCCACCTTCGCTCGATCGACTGCGACATGGCCCAGGGCACCTTTCTCAGTCCACCACTGAGCGCTGACGAGGCCGAGGTTCTTCTTCGAGGCGGCATCAGCGACGTCGTGGCCTAGAAGAAATTCTCACTTCGCCACGCTCGCCCAGTGCGGGCGGGCGTACCGCTCAGCGCTCGTCGCCAGATGAGAACGTCCATAGCGAGTCGACCACGCAGCGAAAGGTGGCGACGACGTCATCGTGTGTGTCCGTGGTCGCTGCGACCAGACTCAAGAGGACCCTCGCCTTCAGCGCGTCGAGGGATCCGGCACTCACGAGACCACGCGACAACAGGTCCCGCTCGGAACCAGCGAACCCGTAGGTGCTCTCCAACAACTCGCCACTCGTGGCGCGCGACGCGAGCACGACCGGCATCTGCGACGCCAACTCCGCTATCGCGGGTACCGTGCGCGCGGGCACGTGACCCCCACCGAAGCCTTCGATCACCGCGCCCGCGTACCCGGCGTCACGCACCCGCGAGACCAGGCGCGCGTCGTCACCGAGCGTCATCGTGAGCAATGCGACATCGGGCATCTCACCAGCGACGACGTCGCCAATGTACCCGAGCCTTGACACTCTCGCCACCACGCGCACGCGGTCTTCGATGATCCAACCGAGTGGACCGCAGTTCGGCGATTGGAACGTCGCGGTACTAGAGGTGTGCGACTTACGAACGAAACGCGCCGCGTGGACCTCGTCGTTGAACACCACGAGCGTGCCCAGACCCACCGCGTCACTCGACGCGGCAACACGCGCGGAGGCGACCAGGTTCGAAAGACCGTCCGCGCCCAAGGTCGTCGGATTTCGCATGGCACCGGTGAAGACCACGGGCCGAGTGCTTCGAACGAGCACGTCGAGCGCAAATGACGTCTCTTCCATCGTGTCGGTACCTTGGGTGACGACGACGCCGTCGATGCCGTCGTCGAAGAGTCCTTCGATCTCGTGCGCCAAGGCCACCACGTCTGAGAGGGTGAGGTCACCCGAGGGGACCTTTCGAAATTCGACGGTCTCGATGTCGGCGATCTCACGTAGCTGCGGCGCTGCCTGTACCAGGTCCTCCCCACTGAGGCGTGGGGTCACGCCCGCCGAGGCGTCCGCGCCCGTTGAGGCAATGGTGCCCCCGAGAGAAATCACAGCAAGACGTGGCCTGTCGCGATGCGCGCTCAACGTGAAAACCTCCAACGGGTCATGAGAGTGAAGGTTAGGTCACGACGTCGTGACCTCAACAGCGGCGCGGGCGTCACAGGCCAATCCCGCGCGCCTCGGGCCACTCGACGCCCGTCACGCAACACAGGAGTTCGGTGAGCACCCGCGCGGTCGCACCCCAGATGACATCGCCCGGCACCCTATAGAAGTAGATGGGTAGGTACCCCTCTTCGTCACCGCCGGGTCGGCGCTCTCGTCGCCAGCGTTCCTCGAGGAACGCGCCGTCTTCCAACAGCGCCGAGAGCGGCGTCGTGAACACTCGCTCGACCTCGGCGGGGTCGGCTACCAACGTCGGGCGCTGGGTCAAGACGCCAACAACGGGCCAGATCGCTGAACCCGATGCGAACGTGATGATTGGCGTGAGCCAGCCGACCGGAGTCACGAGCGACCGATCGAGACCCACCTCCTCGTGAGCCTCTCGCAGTGCGGTGTCGACGGGGGCTTCGTCGAGATCACTCCTCCCACCAGGAAAAGCGACCTCGCCCCGGTGGCTTCGAAGTGAGAACGACCGACGCGTTAGCACGATGTGGGTCTCACCTTCCTCTTCGAAGAGGGCGACGAGGACGGCTGACGTTCTCGTGATGAGTTCACGGTTCGCCTCGGAGATACCGTCGAGGTCGCTCGAGACGTCGGGCATGCGCGAGACGTCAAAGGTGCGACCGCGATCGTGCAGGCAACGCGTGACTAATTGAAGCGTCAGGTTCGTCTTCGCATTCGTGTCGAGGTGCGCCCACGGAGCGGGGCCGCCACGTTTGACGTCGTCGGGTACGGGGATGACTTGAGGGTACTCATGATCCTCGAAGCGCGAGGGCCCTCGGGCGCTACGTGCCATAGAATCTCCCCTAGTGTGGCCGTGCGATCCGCACGATGCAATTTTAGTAGGTCCCCCCAAAATCCCCCCAGGAGAAGTGCCACATGAAGAGTCTCGCCCGTTTGAGCGTCCGCCATCGCTGGATGATGTTGTTCGCGTGGATTGTGCTCTTCATCGGCATCAACGTGATCTCCCAGGTCGCGGGGTCGGCCTATTCGAACTCGTTCAGCCTGCCCGGCACCGACTCGACGCGTGCCCTGCACCTGCTCCAAACCGGCTTCAAGGCCCAGTCCGGCGACACCGACCAGATCGTCTTTGCGGTGAAGAGCGGCACGCTCCAGAGCCATCAAGCAACGATCGACAAAACCCTGGCCCAGATCGCGAAGCTCCCTGAGGTCAGTGGAGTCACCTCGCCCTTCTGTGCGACGTCGTCCGGCACGTATTGCCCGGGTGCAGCCCAGATGAGCAAGAGCGGCACCATTGCCTACGCCACCGTTCACTTCTCGAACCAGGCGAACCTGCTCAGCAAGACCGCCATCCGAAACGTCTACAACACCGGCGCGACCCTTCGTTCCAGTTCCCTCGAGGTCGAGTTCGGCGGTAACGCCTTTGGCCAGTTGAGCGCCCCGACCGGAAGCCCCGGTGAGGGCTTCGGTCTGCTCGCAACGGCAGTTGTCCTCTTCCTTGCCTTCGGCTCACTCTTTGCCATGTTGCTCCCCCTCGGTGTTGCACTCTTCGCGATCGGCATTGCCTCGGCCGCGACGACGCTGCTCAGTCACGGTCTCTCGATCGCCCAGTTCGCGCCAATCCTCGGTTCGCTCATTGGCCTGGGCGTTGGTATTGACTACGCCCTCTTCATCGTCACGCGAAGTCGCCAGAACCTGAAACAGGGCATGAGCGTCGAGGACTCGATCGTCACCGCGGTCAACACCTCGGGTCGAGCGGTCCTCTTCGCCGGCGCCACTGTCGTGGTGGCGCTGCTCGGCATGTTGGTCCTCGGATTCTCATTCCTCAACGGTCTCGGTATCGCCGCGGCCGTCACCGTGCTGATCACCATGATGGCGGCACTCACCTTGCTGCCATCGCTGCTGGCGTTTCAAAAAATGCGCGTCCTCAGTCGTCGCGAGCGACGTCGCCTCCAAGAGAGTGGCCCCGAGCCCGCGTTGCTCGAAGGTGGATGGCAGCGATGGGCCGCGTTCGTTGGTCGCCGTCCACGCACATTATCCGCGGTGGCGTTACTCGTGATCCTCGCGCTCGCCATCCCGGTCTTGTCACTCAACCTCGGTATCTCCGACCAGGGCTCGGACCCAGCGGGTTCGACCACCCGTATGGCCTATGACCTCTTGGCGAAAGGCTTCGGGCCAGGGTTCTCCGGGCCCCTCGTCATCGTTGGTTCGCTTCACAACGCTGCTGACAAGACAGCCATGCAGACCCTCGACGCCTCCTTGCACAACAAGCCGGGCATCAAAGAGGTCGGACCGCTCATCGTCAACCCGCAGGGGAATGTCGGACTCATCACCGTGGTCGCGACCACCAGCCCCCAGGACACCAAGACCTCGGCGCTCATCGCCAACTTGCGCGACACCTATATACCTACAGCAACCGCCACAACCCACACCGCCATCTACGTGGGTGGCAGCACCGCGCTCGCGCACGACTTCGCGAACGTGCTCGACTCCAAGATCCCGCTCTTCTTGGCCGTCATCGTCATCCTCGGCTGTCTGTTGTTGATGGTCGCCTTTCGAAGCATCCTCATCCCACTGACGGCTGCTCTCATGAACCTGCTCGCAGTCGGGGCCTCGTTCGGTCTCGTGGTCGCGGTCTTCCAGTGGGGCTGGGGCAGTTCACTCATTGGTTCGGGCACCGGACCGGTCGAGTCCTATCTACCGATCATCATGATCGCCATTCTCTTCGGTCTCTCAATGGACTACCAGGTGTTCCTGGTGTCACGAATGCACGAGGAGTGGGTGAACACCGGTGACAACGAGAGCGCCATCGTGCACGGTCAGGCCAACACCGGGCGCGTCATCACCGCGGCCGCACTCATCATGGTCTGTGTGTTCTTCTCCTTCGCCTTTGGTGGCCAGCGCATCATCGCGGAATTCGGCATCGGCCTCGGTGGCGCGGTCCTGATGGACGCCTTCATCATCCGCACGGTGCTCGTGCCCTCACTCATGCACTTCTTCGGCAAGGCGAACTGGTGGATGCCCGCGTGGCTCGACCGGATCGTCCCGCACGTGGCGGTTGAGGCCAATGAAGAGGCGGCCTAAAGGTCTCTCAACTCAGCGCACGCACGAGGAGTAGGTTGGACACCGTGCTCGAACGGGTAGACAGACTCATTGCGTGGACCAAGAGCCACCAGGGGCGAAAGCTCATTCGATTCACCGCCGTGTCCGTTGTCTCAACGGCGGTATCGGTCGTCGTCATCGCCCTGGTCTACGGACTCAAGATCATCAAGGGCGAAGTCGAAGCAACGCTCGTCGGCAACATCATCGGTGCCATCCCCTCCTACACGCTCAACCGCCGTTGGACCTGGGGTAAGACCGGACGCAGTCACGTACGAAGGGAACTGCTTCCCTTTTGGACAATGGCGGTACTCGGTATCGCGTTCTCCATGGTCGGTGCCTCATACGCGAAAGACTTCGTTCACACACATAGCTGGAGCCACCTGTTCAATACCGGTATCGTCGACGCCGCCAACCTCGTGAGCTTCGCCGTCTTTTGGGTACTCAAACTCATTGTCTTCAACCGGATCTTTCACGTCAACGAGGAAGCGGAGTTTGACGCTCATCTCATAGACGAAGAGGAGTCAATTCCCTCACGCGCCGCTGAGTGAACATCTACACCCATGACGCGCACATTGAATCATTACCGCGCTAGGAACGATGGTGAAGGACCAAGGCAGCGTCACGGCGTGCACATCTAGAGTCGGCTCGAGTAACCATGAGCATGAAGAGAAGTGCCAACCCGGCCATAACCATGAGTTTCTATCGAAGCCACCATATTGGTCCGGCCAGTCGAGCCTTCTCGCGACCGTCAGCGTGAAGGGCAGTTGGCACAAGGCGCGCCGCCTCACTAAGCAACGTTTCTCGAAAGAGAGGGTACAAGCGCCAGACCCGCGAAAAGTAACAGTCGCTGCAAACTCCGTTCGACCACTCTGTTCGCAACGGCAACGAGTTGGAGGCAGAAGAGCCCGCGACACTTTCCCGCTTGCAGGACCACCCCGTCGCCTGGCATCCGTTGACGTCGCGTGAACGAACTTCCGAGGTCCGTCAGAATCTCGGCTCTTCAATTGCTTGGTGAATGGAGAGCAAAAGCACCAGCCCCCCTCACTTGAGGGGGGCTGGTGCAAACACTGAGAGTCAGAACGACTACCTCACCATGTAGTTGATCCTGCAAGTCCGGCCGTTCGCAAGTCTGATGGTAAAGGTGTGCGCACCCTTAGGCGATCCGGCCTTGGTCATCACTCGCAGCACTAACTGCCTTCCGTAGTCATGAGTAACACCAACCCGAGTGCCCGGCGCCGTACTAGTAACCCTTGGTTGGCCGTAGAAGCCGACACCAACAATCCTCATCGTGGTGATCCTGCCTGCTACGCCGAAACCAAAGGCTCGAATCGCACGCAATTGCTGCATCACAGGTGGAGTTGGCGTTGTGGTTGTGGTCGTCGTCGCGGTGCTGTGCGCCACGATGAACAGTGGGTCTTGAGTGAAACTCGCAGTAATCGAGCCAGCGACTGTCGCGGTACCAACGTTCACGAGCTTCCCAGTCGAATCCACCATCCAGATGATGTCGCCCACCTTGATATTGGGGTTAGCAATCGTCAATGTAATCGGATGATTGGCATTCACGGAACTCCCACTCGAGTTAACCCATGTCATACTCATGCCAAATACGAAGTTGTTACCACTCGGCAAGAGGGCCGCAGCCGCTTGCTTACCAGCCGTCGTCAACATACTCAAGCTAATAGAGGTCCCGGCGGTCAGCGTCCCTGCGGACCCCGAAAGTGTAACCTCACCACCAAGACCATCGTACCAATTTTCGCTGAGCGAACCATTTGACGACACAGGGTAAGTCGCAACATCTGTGTAGTCCGACGACGGCAATACTGGCGCCGGTGGTGCAGTGGGTGTCGTCGTACCGCTACCGGCGGGAGTGGTGGTTGTCGTACTGCAACTCGCACCACCCGTGCCGATTGTGTTGCCGTAGCCGTACGTGAGGACTCCGCTGACGTATCCGTAACCGTAGGTGGAACCGTTGCCGTACACGCCGTTCGATCCGTAGCCATAGCCACAGCCGTTAGTCAAGTCAGCTTGTGCGCCATGTGACCCGAAGATGCTTACAATGACCCCACCCACGAGGACGAGCGCGACGAAGCCCGGCAACAATTGCCTGCGATAGTGGAGTGCTACTCCGCCAATTCGATCCTTCATCTCTTGCTCCAATTCGTGGGCACTAGGGTGTGGAAACTGTTCAGAAAATTATCACAATTTTGCAGGTGACACTACTTTTTTATTCAAGTCAATACTGGAGTTGCGCCACCCTCTTCGACTCTCGAAGAGGGTAAGGATCTCGAAAAACTCCTCGAAAACAAAAAGCGCT
The DNA here is from genome assembly GCA_019352095.1 of Acidobacteriota bacterium. Classification (GTDB taxonomy): domain Bacteria; phylum Actinomycetota; class Acidimicrobiia; order Acidimicrobiales; family RAAP-2; genus RAAP-2. Next base: position 2,842 of record JABBNY010000072.1, on the reverse strand, counting down.
GAAATAGGTCAATGTGAATCTTCGAGAGTAACGAGCAGACCAGGAATTTTGAATAATTACTTACCAGCTCCAGTGCCAATTCGAAACTTTCTCACTGAGCGTTGCAGCGAGGTACCGAGCGTGCGCAGCTTCCGACGGCGGCTCTCGACGAGAACAGAAATTAGCAAGGCAAGAAAGACCCCAGTGGATATGAAGTAGCCCAGTCGCACCATTCCCCAAGGAGTGAACTTCAATATCCCTCCACTTCTACCCACGCGAACAAGAACCGTCCCTTCGGCTGTCGAGATAGCACTTCGTCCCTCCAATGACCAACCACGCTGGAAAGGTGTGTCCACCGTTACCCATCCCGGCTTACCCGGAGCAATTTGATATGCCACCGGCGAGAGTTCCTGGACTGCAGAGCGTCTCGACGATGTACCAGCAAGTGAACCGGTGGTGGGCGAGGACACGTGAGGCGATACAGCTCTCACTTTGCCACTACTTTTCACAACGGCGGCACCGAGCTCGTTAGCCCTCGCCAGTCTGAGCAGTTGGGCAAAATTTGAAACTTTCCTCAACTGCGACTCTCGGGCGCCAACTCCGTAGTACGCGCAGTTTCGCCATATCTCCAACGAAGCAGAGTTGAGTACCAGTTGCAGATCCTTTTGGCCATTGAGCCAGCTATAGGTTTGCCAATTGACGGTCTTGGCGAGGACCACGTACCGCACTCCTAGCGGCGCCACCAGCGCGCCGAAGTCTTCGATATTCCTAGCATTCTTGAATAACTCTTGTAAGTACGCCGAGCGCGGTGAAGTGGATTGAGTCGTAACGCCACCGGACTCAACATTGTCACCAGCAATCACATCTCGCGAAAATGACGTTGTCCCCACATTCGCTACTACTCGATTGTTGGTGAAGGGGTACGCCATATACAAATGCCACGGCAGGTAAAGAATATTTCCTGGGCCGTTACCCATCAAGGTATTGGCGCGCTGGTAGGAGCTGGGTAACGTACTTGGGGCAATCTGTCCAGCGAGACCATTGAAAATATTGGGCGTGTAGCTCAGTGGCAGAGCAATGCCAAGCATCGCAGCCACAGCGAAGTGGACAGCTTTCGAAGATGAGAAGTCTATCTTGGACAGCCGCTCGATCCCCCAGCCGAAGGAGACCGCGTACGTCAAGGCGAGCAACATGAGAAACTTCTCTGGTTCGCGCATCACTGCAAAAAATGGAACGTGGTTGTACGCCCACGAGAACAGACCGCCGGTTGGCCCCTGGCTGCCAAGCGCGAGAAAGTATCCCGTCACTCCGATGAACAAGAGCAGAAATGCTAACAGTCGTCGACGAGATTGCAGCGAGTCGAGCACCGAGCGGTTTACCCGCTCGGAGTGACCCCCAACATCACTCGGATCGCGCAACAATCCTTTTGGGACGTTCTCGTTCGTTGTCCGCCCGTCTCGAGGCACATTTCTTCGCAGGCCTCCTGAGGCTCCGAAGCCAACGACGAGCAGGATCGTAAGCATGAAGAAGGGCCAGCCCGCGATGATCTCCTTTGGCAATTCTGGTCCAGGACCTGTGCGCCAAAAGCCATAGAGTCCAATTACATTCGCGAAGAGTCCCAAATGTGGATCAGGGGTCGTCGAATAAAGCGAGAGGCTCGCCGATCCCACCCGGGTCGGAAGATTGGTCACCGTATACGGCAAATATATATAGGCGCTCATTAGCGCAAACGCCACCACTACCGTGGCGAACCATCCAGCGATTCGACGCATCCGATGTTCTCGGCTGAACGCGGCCACAATCACAACGCCGACCACTACCACCCCGAAGATCCAAGCGAAGTGGGGGCTCAGTGCCGTCAGCACCGCCCACCACAGGGCTGGCACGATCCATCGTCGAGCCGGCGAGGCAATTGAAGCCAAGGCTGCAACGGTGGCGAACGGCAACAGCGCATAGCCAATCAGTAAGGGAACGTGCCCAACAAAGACGCGATTGAAGACGAAGGGGTTCACAGCGTAGAGCGCTCCCGCTGCGAGGCGCGACCACCGCGAGCGACCAGCGAGCCGACCGACGCCGACGGTTGCGATTGGGAAGAACAACAAGATGGGTATCCATGTTGCGGCACCACCCAGGAAACGATTCATCAGCGCCATGACGACAGAATCAGCGATACCGGCAGTTAGTCCGCCATAGAGACCCAGGGTGGCAGGGCTTACGACCGCAACCTGCGGCCCGATCGACCAGTCGAGAAGGAACACTCGATGTCCGCCGAGCAACGGGGCACATACAACGAGCCCAATCGTGATTCCTAGTATTAGGGTGGCCGAATCAGGGTGTCGGATGAAACGCTGAAAGCGCTGCCCAGACGCTGAGCGATGTTCAGGAATACCCGGAGTATCAAGATGCAGACTTCCCGGCTCACCCTTCAATTTGGACCCTTTCATTGGACACTCTGCGAGGACCCCAGTTAGTGGTCCAGAACAACTAAGAGACGTTGTTGGCGTTGCTCGCTCCACGGTTCCCTGAAGTCGACCGGGGTTAGGTAACAAAGTGAGCCGTGAAGTTGCTCTTGATTGTATTCGCGACGCCAGTGTTCGGGGAGCACTTGGGCTTCGAGCAGTGACTCGAAGAGATGCCCGTTCAAGTACTCGTCACGAATGCGTGAGTTGAATGATTCGATGTGACCGTTCTGCCAAGGTGAGCCGGGATCAATGAACGTTGTGGACGCGCCATTGAACCGGCACCAGTCACGAATCGCGAAGACGACGAACTCCGGACCGTTGTCACAGCGCAGATGGGTCAGTGACCTGCGGGGACCCCTGTTAGTGGTCCAATGCGACTAGGAGTCGTTGTTGGTGTTGCT
>JABBNY010000071.1:3396-12629 GCA_019352095.1 Acidobacteriota bacterium | reverse complement strand
GGATACGACGCGGTCAGTGAGGTGAGGACCTCACCAATGGTTGCCCCCTCGACCGTGACGGTCGTGGCTCCGCCCATTGCTGGTCGAAGAACAGTGGGAATTCGAAGAACTGCCGCCATGATCTCTCTTTCGACTGTTAACTGGTCAATTCCTGACCAACCACGTCAACTTTAGCGCGCACTCGAAGATCCGTGTCGCTTACGACTTCCTCGCGGGACGGTAGAAGGTCGCCAATTGTAGAAGTGCACCGCCGAAACCCACGACGACTGCGAGAAGGAAATTGTCCCGGGAACTCCAGTTCATAACGTGCCAGAGCGCATCGAGTGAATACCTGCCTCCGCCGAAGGTTCCAGGCACCAGACACATCACGATCACGCCAAGGCAGTACTCGATCCCCTCGCCCTTGTTAAAGATGAAAAAGCCGTTGTGGATGTGAACGGTCAATATGGCCACGGTCATAACCGAGATGAGTCCGGCGGCCGCGAGTGGGGTCAAAAGACCAAGGACCAGCAGCACTCCAACCCCGACCTCCGTCGAGGCTGCCATGTAGGCATTCAGTTTGCCTGGTCGCATGCCGATGCTGTCGAACCACCTCGCGGTCCCGTCTATCTTCCCGCCGCCGAAGAATTTACGGTAACCGTGGGCAAAGATCATCAGACCAAGAAACAGTCGCACCGCCACCAAGATGAGGTTCAATGAGGTTGTGTAGTGCACACTCGCCACCATAGTCAGCGTCATGATTGAGACTCTTCTTCGTTGTTATTCATTGTCGCCACCAACAGTGTGCGATGCTTCGCCCACTTCTTCCTCGAGTACGTCTCCATTGACGATCTTGTAGCTCCTCACCACCGTTGGCACCTCCTTCAACGACACCAGCACGTAGTGCCAAGACGGGTCGGGGGCCTGGTTTACGTCCGTGGGGCTCGGGTACGCCGGCGAATGAGTGTGGGAATGAAACACACCCAGGACGTCGAGCGCTTCGTCGTCCGCTCGTCGAAAAGCGCGCAGCAGCACCCGACTGTCGATCTCGTACACCTTGGCCGAGTGCGCCATGTTCTCACTGGCCACGATCTCGGTAACGACCGCGTCGGGACCCTGAGATTTTCCAAGTAATAGGCCACAGCCTTCGTCGGGCAGCGCCCGGATACACGTTGCAACCATGGTGTCGCACAGGTCGTTTGACAAGGTGAGCATACGTTCACCCTACCGAGCGGCTAGGTCCCTTCGTGCCTCTATCACTACGCTGGACCCATGGCCCGCGCAAAACAGATGCAAGAGCGTCGCGCTCAAAAGAAAGCGGATTCGAACGGCGACCGTGTGGTCGCCGCCAATCGACGTGCCCGCTACGACTACGAAATCATCGAGACGATCGAATGCGGCATCATGTTGACGGGCTCTGAAGTCAAATCGCTTCGCGAAGGCAAGGCTCAGATCGCCGATAGTTACGCCCGCATCGACGACGGCGAGCTTTGGCTCTTCCAGATGCACATCCCGCCATGGTCTTTCGCGGTTGGATTTGGCAGTCACGACCCGGACCGCAAACGCAAGCTGCTCGTGCACCGACACGAACTAGACGACCTGCACGAGCAGACCAAAACCCAACCGCTCACCATCGTCCCGCTCAAGGTCTACTTCAAAGAAGGCCGCGCCAAGGTGGAGATCGCCCTCGCACGTGGTCGAAAGCAACAAGACCGACGCCAAGCAATAGCCAAACGCGACGCTGATCGTGAAATAGCCCGGGCGGTACGTCACGCCGAGAAATTTTCCTGAGTGAACTCGACGTTTGGCTAGTACGATGGTGTGGTGACCAATTTGGCCGCACACTAACGAGGGGATGATTGGTTTCGACATCGGTCGTCGAAGTGGAAGAAGCGAGCCGTGGTCTCCGGAGCCACGTAAAAGAGCCGGAAACATAAAATAAACGCCAAGCCTCAGCTTGCGCTTGCTGCTTAGGTAGCAACGTCCGCCTTGACCCAGCCCTGCGGTTGAGATATCGGGCGTCATAATGTAGGGCTTACCGACGAGACTCGTTAGTGGTTTCGTAGGGACAATTCAGCTAACTACGGAAATTCATCGGTGCTGACAGCAGTGAACTTCCCGACAATCTCCTGCCAGCTGCGCTCGGAGAATGACCACTAAGAAGCTGATGGACCTGGGTTCGATTCCCAGCATCTCCAAGGATTACCGAGGTTCGCTTCGGTGGTCGTTGGAGATGAAATCACCTCGCAGTTGTCATACAACTCGATGATGTGGCGCGCCCATTCGATGGCGTCTTGCACCCGGATTCCGGTTGGCTGCGGACGTGTCCACAGCTCGAGATTCCGGATTCTGTTGTCGCTTCGAACACCATTTCGATGATCGACGGTTTCGCCCTCAATTAGACAGCGACCGACACTCTCTTCCATCACCAGAATGTACTCAAACACGTATCTGCTGCGAGCCGCTCGTGGATGTTTCGGTGCCCATACCATTACGTAGCCCCGCTTGTGGGTCGTCCGACCACCCTTCCAGTTCGCGTTTGATCCACCTCCACTCTTTCGACACGTGGAGCACGTGGCGGACGCAACCATCTTCGGCCGACCGCACTGACAGGAGTTCTTTGCTCGTCAACACCTCGTGTGTCTGCTTGAGGGGATGAATTCACGCTCTCATTCAGCACAAGTTCTCACGAGAAACAAACATAACTACCTGCTGTTACAACTCACCGGAGCCACAGTGGTCTGTATAACGATTGCTAAGCCACAACAGAGGCCCGCACCGATGGTGCGTGCTTCTTCCTTGCGGGAAGTCAGAGAACATCGGTGCTAGTACTTTGACAAGATGTCGGTTATGTCTGCCCCCTCCCTTGCGAAGGAACTCCTACGAGCGCCCGCGGGAGTGGCACTTTTGGCCCGCTTGGAACTGACACAGCGCGACAACGTGGCGTCGTTCTCTTGTCCCTCTGACTGTGACGCAAGCGCTGTTCGACGCGCAGCTGCTTTCGTCAAAGAGATGCCCTATGGGGAGTTTCTCGCCATGGCACTGTGGGCGAGCGAGTCCTGGGCCGGACCGTGGAGCGGCGAGGCACCCTCGTCGCTCCCTTACCTGTACGCCGACGCCGAGCGCCGTCGCGAAATAGCTGAGGCGGTGGCGGAGAGATTCCACGCAGACCTTCTACGCGGCGCAGATGTCGAGGCTCAGGAATGGTGGCACGAGGAACTTCCTGATTCGAACTACCGTGTGACGCCCTGCTTCACCAACTACTCACACGTCTACGGGAACGGCGAGTTCACGTCGGCCGGACTGTGGACTGTCACCGACCCTCCCCCGGAAGTTCATGACACTCTCATCTTCGCGTGGGACTTCGACGGGCGGCCCACGTCGCGCTGGCGCATGCCCGTGCGATCAGGCGCACGCTTGTGGAACATCAACGCGCCAACGGACTGGGTGCGTTTGGTGGAGACCTATCCAAAGGTGGCTGTTCGCGCACACGCGGGATGGGAGCTTCCTGGCCCTAATCAATACCCCTCCGACACCAAGATGCTGAGAGCACTCGTGACCCAGCACGCAGTACGCACGACGATTACTCATCATGCGCTGCCCGACTGGGATCGCGTCGCTCACGACTTCGACGGGGTGCATCTCAGTTGGGCAGGCTTTCTCACCTCGGAAGGATATATAAGTGACCTGACCGATGGAGGCGTCACGATGTTGAGGTACTGGGGGAGCGAGCGCACCCTCTGGCTCAATGATGTCTTCGACGAACCCACGCCGCTAACGGCGCCAATGCTCACTGGGAGCATCGCAGGAGCGGTTGGTGTCGATCTAACGAGTGACGCCGCACGCCAGTCGTCTGATGCGTCAGACCTCGAGACGTTGTTAGGGCGATAGAACTCCCTTCAATGTTCACCACGCACTTAGGATTCGTTGCCTGTCTACAACGGCGTTCACGGCTCCACTCTGCGCCCTGCTGCTTGCAACGGCACTGAAATGCTCTTTCGCCAGAGCCCTCTTCAGCGCAGCTTGAACCGCCGCCAGTGCGCGCCACCATCTGTGCTGCGCTCGAAGTGCGTGTGCCGGAAATCGCTGCATAGTGCGAGCTCATTTTCTCTACTCGTAAAGACCATAGAAAGCACCTCGGGACACGTGAGAGTTCCCACGGCCATCAGTTCACGTCGCGCAGTGGACACTCGAAACACGTTATTGGTACGTCGCGTCTGTCCAAAGTCGATGTACGCGAGGTCCGGGGACACCGGATCGAACGCTCCCCCTCCGGTGCCCGCGAAATGTGGATCGTGAGGACCCAGCACAGATCTCCACGATCTGCCCGCGTCACTTGAGAAGAAGAACGACGCCATCATGCCGGTGGGGCACTCGGCCCACAGCGATGTTGCAGAGGTGGCGCTAAGACTGCAGCCTGCAACGCTCGACAAGCTAGGGACCGGACGACTTTTGAACGACTTTCCGCCATCCTTCGACGAGACGAGCAGCGCGGTGCGCGTCTGCTCGGAAATCCAAATCGTGTTGTCGAACACTGCGGGCGTGCCGATGAAGTCCCAGGGACTGGCATCACCGTTGGGAATCGATGTCGCCGTCCAGCGCTTCGCCGCCAGATCCGTTCTAAAAAGCTCGTAGTGTGTACAACCCGTGTTGCCATTGACCTGCTTCGCGCATCGCTTTGCAACCACGTAGACGGTGCTGACGCTCGCCGCGAGGTCGCTGATCGTGAGGTCATTGGACACGACCTGGCGATGCCACGAACGTGCACCGTCGTGGGTCACGTAGAGGGTCGTCACGCCGTTGACCTCGTCGAGTGCGTAGCCGTCGTGCGCAGTTGCGAAGACCATTTGGCCGAGTGATTCCGAGGGTACGCCACGAACACTGCTCACAGGGGGTAGGGCCAGCGTGGTGTAACTCGACAGGGCGTCGTTGGTGCGAACGAGATGTAGACAGGACGACGTGACACAACCCGTGTTCCCAAGGACATAGAGAACCCCGGACGACGGCACCCCCATCACCATCAATGGCTGCAGGGCCTTCGCGACGCGAACGCGCTCGACCACGAGCTCGTCAGCGGCAACAGGGACGCCAGAATCGCCGTGATGACGGTCACGGCGACTTTAACCGGGCGCGGCGCACCATGACTTCATTCAACCCGTTCTCACGATTCCAACCAACTGACGTGGCACCGCTACGCACGTGGGGCCACGATTCGTACTTCTCCACGATGCCGGTGGGCTTTCCACCCATTCCAGCGAAATTCCGCGAGGCTGTCCCAGCCACGTGTCACTACCACGCGAGCAACTTCACCCTTCGCGGCCTTCGCCTCGTGTCCAACGGCTCGAGCACCGTCGTGGTGGACAAACGTGACGCGATGGAACTCACACCGGTCCCTCAACTGAGTCTCGTCAATGGCGAGCTCGTGTTCGCGCGGCAACAGGTCGACTACCACAGCACCACGCATCTGCTCGGTGAACACGGGCGCGAGTCGAGGCCTCCAGTATGACGAGAGCTTGCCCAGTGGAGCCAGTGACGCGCTCATCTTTAGACGGTAGTCAGCCACGGGGTCGACGCCACTAGTGAGTCCGTAGAGCCCCGAGGGCACGAGGAGTTGACGCCGCTGAGCATCTGAGAGGGTCGAGGGATCCAAGTGCGCCCACACCACTCCGGTGTAGCGCTGCCACGCCGGCAATAACTCGCACGAGCCGTCTACGATTGCGCGCGTCGATGCCAGAGCCCGGTCCAGGAGCGGTCCTCGCACCCCCAACGTCTTTTCGAAGACGTTGGGGGTCGCTGTATCGAGCAAGGTCGAAAGCGCACTCACGACCTCTTGACGAGCAGCGCTCAGTTGCTCATCGATTGCACCCGTATGCGCGTGCCCGACACCGCCGACTGCTTTTGCCTCCGAGGGTGGAAGCAGTACGAAAAGTTGGGCCGACACGGCCCACACGGTAGCGGCTTTCGAGTTATGCGGCTTTCACCATCTCAGGGCTGAAGCCAATCGATCGCAAGAAATTCCTCACCTTGATCACTTGATCCTCTGTAAGGTCTCGCGTACGAGTCGAGCCGAAAGAAACTGTGTCACCTTCCACCGTCACAGCCCAATTACCTCGGTGCGTCTCGTGAACCTCGCCGAATCGCGCGAGGAGCGAGCAAACGTCGTGCCATTGAATGTTGTGATTTAGCGGGTGCCCGAATACCTTTTGGGCGGTTAAGCGGTGGTGGTGATCCAACTTGATCGACATAGTCAACCCCCTATATGAGGGCTGAGGTATTCCGCCCTCAGAAGAACTCTGTACCCTCTAGGCCCTGATGTCAAGGAGCCCGACGAGTTCTACGTGCTCGGTCATCGGGAAGAGGTCAAACACTGATAGTTTCGACAGCGAAAATCCCCCCGACTGCAGGGTTTTTAGGTCACGCGCGAATGTCGCTGGATCACACGACACGTACACCAAGCGTTGTGGGGCGCGGCGCAGCAATGCTTCAGCGACGCCTCGCGCGAGCCCGCTGCGTGGAGGATCGAGAACCACGATGTCGCCCTTGCCCACGGCATCGTTGATGGCGCGCGGGCTCACCGTCCACTCGCGGACCTTCAGTTGACGTAGACCATCGCCGTTCTGGCGTGCATCGCGCACCGCATAGGGCGACGACTCCACGGCGGTCACTCGACCACGCGGCCCTACGGCCTTCGCCAGTGGTACAGCGAAGAGACCAACGCCACTGAACAGATCGACGACATGGTCGCCTTCGCCCACACGAGCAAACGCCAAGACGGTGTCGAGCAGCACTTGGGGTGCGGCGCTGTGTGACTGCCAGAAGGAACGTGGGGACACCGAGAAATAGTGTCCACCCACCGAGACCCGTGACTGGGTCGACGGTTCGAGGGGTTCGCCGCGCAATGAGCACAGTTCGATCATTGAACCACGATGGGTGTCTCGACGCACGACCGCGAACGGCTCACCGTCACCGATCGCTCGAAGTTCTACCTCTTCTGCGCCGTCCCACGATGCCTGAAAGGCAGGTGCGAACACGGGGTCCGCTATCCAACACGACTGGATCGCAACGAGATCGTGCGATCGCGCTCCTCGTAGACAGAGTTGTCCGTCTTCGTTGACGGCGCAACGAAGACGCGTCCGAGAGCCCTTGGCGACGCCGGGGACCGGCGAGATCTCGAGTTCCATTTCGACACCCGCTATTCGACGCAGGTGTTCACGAACGAGCGACAGCTTCCACGCCGTTTGAGCGGACGCCGTCGCGTGCTGGAGGTCACACCCTCCACACGCGCCCGGGCGTGCGTACTCGCACGGTGGCGTCACCCGGTCAGTGCTCGGCTCAAGGACCTCGATGGCGTCGCCTCGCGAGAAGTTTGCGGTGTTCTCGGTGATGGCGACGCGCACGAGTTCACCGGGCAAACTGTGTCGAACGAAGACCACACGCCCGTCCTCGAGCCGCCCGACGCCTCCCCCGGTCGCGGGGCGCTCAACGCGCACAACGGCTTCTGACACGACATTTGCTTCGCTATTCACCCCTGTAGCCTACTGAGGCTTACCCGAGTTCAGCGTGAGAGAGAAACAGGTCAACGAGTGCCACTGCCCGCAGGCGAGCGGCGGGCGTCTCGTGAGCGGTCTGGAGGAGAAGTTGCTCAGGATCGACCCCGAAAGCGCGCACCTCACCTTCTCCGGCGGCGAACCACTGGGCCAACTGCACGTCGTCGAGCTCGGGATGGAACTGGACACCGACATTGCGGCCAATTGCGAAGGCCTGTACTGCTCGTGGCGAACTCGCCCAGAGCTGAGCCCCGTCAGGGAGGTGGCATCGGTCAAAGTGGTACTCAAACCAGGGTCCGCGTGCGATGCCCGAGTCGTTGTGAGTGTCGACTTCGTACCAACCAAGTTCGGGCTCGTCAGAAGGTTCAACCACGCCTCCGTAGTACCGGCACAACGCTTGGGCGCCGAAACAGATCCCGAGAATCGGGAGCGAGCGCTGCGCGGCCTCGCCAATGAGTCCCAATTCGCGGCCAAACCACGCCGCTTCTTCGGCACTGTCGTACACGGCACTCTTGGAGCCCAATATCACCAGCACGTCGTAGCCCGTCAGAGGCGGCGTCGGGCTGTGCTCATCCATCATCGCGAGGTCCACATCGAATCCTCGTTGGACAAAGGCCTCACCAATGAGACCAGGACTGTCCTCGAGGTGGTGACGAAGAAAGAGTGCGCGCGCCATGACCTAAGCGACTCTACAAAAGTGCTGCGATTCCACGCTGCAGATTAACCGATGGGCAATTTCCAGCCCATGGACTGCGCGACCTCTTTGCACGTAGGACAGATCGGATACTTCTGGGGATCTCGTCCGGGGACCCAGATTTTGCCACACAGCGCCTTTACCGGGCTCTGATTGATCATTCCTTCGACCACGGAGTTCTCCAGCGGCACAAACTCACCATTCTTTGGGGTGTATCCCTCAAGGACAATGTGTGTGAAGCGCTCGTGGTCGCCTTCGTCCAGCATTGATACTGACGTGACAAGGATTTCGGTGTCGTCCTGAATACTCACGGCTAAGACCTTACCCATCTGGCTAACCTCGAGATGCAATGAAACGTCGTCGACGCCCGTCCCCTCCCACACGCCCGCTCGGACGCGTGGCGTCGCATTTCTCGAGCGACGGGACGCCAAAGAACTCCTATCGCACCGAAACTGAGGCGAAGAGCGCCGCACAACTCGCCTGGACACTCAACGGTGTCGATCTCAATGCCTATCGTTGCGATTACTGCTTCGCCTGGCACATTGGCAAGCGCTTCCGGGACGATTAGCGATTCTGACTGAAAAAAGGCAATATAGAGGGACTTGAAACGAAAGGTTCCACATGTCGGTCCAGGCGTACATCTTGATTCAATCCGAAATAGGCTCGAGTGAAGCCGTAGTGCTCGCCACCCGTGCTGTGCCCGGCGTGATTGAGGCCTTCGAAGTGACCGGGCCCTACGACGTGATTGTGCGCTGCAGTGCCGAGAGCGTGGACGACCTCGGCAAGTTCATCGTCGGCGCAATCCAGCGTGTACCAGGAATCACGCGCACGCTCACCTGCCCCGTCGTCAACATCTAGCCGAACGCGCCGCGTTCTAGCAGTTCGTCCTGACGGGACTTGTCGATGCCCCACTTCTCGAGTCCCTGACGAGTGCCTGGGCTGTTCAACATTGTGATCAGACTCGGCAGATGCATGAGCAGCTGCAGTACCTCTGCGAGAGAAGTTCCCTGAAG
>JABBNY010000071.1:0-3386 GCA_019352095.1 Acidobacteriota bacterium | reverse complement strand
AACCCCTATATGGGCGGGCGTCTTTGAGAATCGAGGCGCGGGTCGGGGCTGGGGCGACTCGCCTGTTTCAAAGACTCCGCGCGCCGCATTGTACGGATGCTCAGCCGCCTCACGCGGTGAGAGTACCGGTGTGACACAGGCGTCGACCTCACTGAAGATGGCCGTCCATTCGTCGCGCGTTTTCGTGGCAAATACTGCCGCGAACTTCTCTTTCATTTCAAGCCAACGTGAGCGATCCATCTGGTCGGGTAGCTGCTCGGCCGAGAACCCTAGAACGCGCAGTAACTCTTCGTAGAATTTGCGCTCGATTGCGCCAACCGCAACGTAGCGATGGTCCTTGGTCTCGTACACCTCATAAAAATGGGCGCCCGTGTCAAGGATGTTCACGCCACGCTCCTCGCGCCAGAATCCAGCGTTCAAGAACGAGTGCGTCATGGCGAGTAGAGACGCAGACCCGTCCACCATCGCGGCGTCGACAACCTGTCCCGTGCCAGTCATGCGTGCGTTAAGGACCCCGGCCAGGAGGCCCATGACCAAGAACAGCGAGCCCCCGCCAAAATCCCCGACCAAGTTGAGGGGGGGCACCGGTCGTTCCCCGACGCGTCCGAGCGGCCACAGCGCACCAGAAATCGCAATGTAGTTGATGTCGTGTCCAGCCCGCTGGGCGAGCGGTCCATCTTGCCCATAACCCGTCATGCGTGCGTACACCAGACGAGGATTCCTGCGCCACACGTCCTCTGGCCCGAGACCTAGGCGCTCAGCCACACCCGGGCGAAAGCCTTCCACGAGCGCGTCAGCCTGCTCGCACAACTCCAGAACCATTTCACGTCCCGCATCATTCTTCAGATCAACCGCCACCGAGAATCGTGACCGGTTGAGCAGGTCCCACGAGGTGTCTTGAGCCGCCGCCGGGTCCCCTCGTTCTAGTCGCATGACATCAGCGCCAAGGTCGGCCAGCAGCATGCACGCGTAGGGACCGGGTCCGATCCCCGCAAGCTCAACGATCTTCAGTCCCTCAAGTGGCCCGCGCACGACCCAAGTGTATGTGGGCTACTCGCCCAGCTCAGTCCCACCAAAGGTCGTGACCGAGCACCCCCTTGGCGATGAGACCCAATTGGACCTGGCTTGTGCCCTCGACAATGGTGAGCTGGCGTGCGTCGCGGTAGTACAACTCGGTGAGATGCTCTTCCATGTACCCAGCCGCGCCCAGCATCTGCAGCGCCAGGCCCGACGCCTTGACCGCGACCTCTGATGCGTAGTACTTGCACATCGAGAGCATTGGCACGTACTCCTTGGAGAACTTGCCCTGGTCGGCGAGCCACGCTGCGCGATACGTCAGCAGTCTCGCAGCTTCAATCTCGGTGGCGCACTTGGCGATCTCCCATTGGATGCCTTGGAACTCGCCGATGGTCTTCGCGAACGCCGGACGAGCTTTCACATATTCAGTCGCGTACATCAGCGCACCCTCGGCCAGTCCGATGCCACGCGCCGCCACGATTGGGCGCATTGCGTTGAGTGACTGCATGATCAGACTGAAGCTTCCGTCAATCACATTGTTCGCCGCCACGTGCACGTCGTCAAAATGGATGTCCGCGGTATCGATCCCCTTCACGCCCATTTTCTTGTCCACGCGTGGACGCGACACACCAGGTGTCGTTGCGTCGACAATGAATCCACGAATATTCGAGTGCAGGCGCGACGAAGGGTCACCGGTCTTGGCAAAGACAATGAACCAGTCTGCTTGCATGCCGCCACTTATCCAGCACTTGGTGCCGTTGATGATGTAGCCGCCCGGCACCGATGGATCCTCAATCGCTCGGGTCTGCATGCCCGCAACATCGGATCCGGCCCCCGGCTCAGAAAGACAGAACGACGCGCGGTGCGTACCGCGCGCAATCCCCGGCAGGTAGCGCTGCTTTTGATCCTCGGTACCCGCGATCATTATCGGTCCGGTCGGAAGTCGCGTGAGCAGCAACATCAAGCCCAGCACATTGGAGTACTTGGTGACCTCCTCGATCGCGAGCGCGAGGCCCATGATGCCCGCGCCCGAACCGCCGTACTCCTCGGGAATACACAGACCGAGCAGGTCGGCTTTTTTGAACTCGTCAAAGATGTCCTGGGGGTACTCGCTCGTCGTATCGATCTCTCGCGCCCGGGGCTTTATCTTCTCTTGGGCGAGGCGACGGACGCTCTGTTGTAGGCCTTGTAGTTCTTCAGTGAGTTCGAAATCCATACCCCTCAAGTTAGCCCTGTCTGTGTGTCAACATAGGCGGATGGCCCATTTCCAGCGAGCTGAGTCCCTGGCCAATTTCTCAACGGTCGAATACGACGTTGTCGTTGTAGGCGCGGGAATGACGGGAGCGGGCGTCGCGCTCGACGCCGCGTCGAGAGGACTGCGCGTTGCCCTGCTTGACGCGGGCGATTTTGCGTCTGGAACCAGTTCGAAATCGTCGAAAATGGTGCACGGTGGGTTACGGTACCTGCAACAAAAGGAGTTCCGCCTGGTCTATGAGAATCTGCGCGAACGACAGCGACTTCTCGAGAATGCGCCCTTCCTCGTGCGTCCCCTGCCGTTCCTGATTCCGCTCTTCGGTAAGGACGGAGCAGTCTCGAAGGCCCTGGTGAAGGGTTACGCCACCGCCCTTCGAATCTATGACCTGACGGGTGGATGGCGAATAGGTACGCGCTACCGCAAGATCACACGCGACCAGGCCCTCTCGCACCTACCAACGCTGCACGCCCAACAACTCGTTGCGGGATTCATCTACATGGACGCGCGAGGTGATGACGCACGCGTCGCGCTCACGCTCGCGCGCAGTGCCGCGCTTGATTTTGACGCCGACGTCGCGAACTACCTGCGGGTCACTGGCTTCTCGCGTGACGACGATGGTCGGGTTCGTGAAGTCGTCTGTCACGACCAGGTGGCTGGTACCGAAGTGCGCCTACGCACTCGAACTGTCGTCAATGCCTCGGGGGTCTGGGCGGACGATGTTTTCAACATGATCGGCCATTCAGCCTCGCACGAGATCACACCCGCGAAAGGAGTGCACATCACGGTCCCACGACATCGTTTACCGGCTGACGTGGCCGCGGTGTTGACTGTTCCCGGTGATCGACGGAGCATCTTCGTGGTCCCATTCGAAGAGGCGCCGTACACCTTCATTGGCACCACTGACACTGCCTACGAAGGATCCCTGGAGCAACCCGAATGTTCCGGGGATGATGTCGCGTACCTCCTTAACGCGGTCAACGCCTGGACATCTTCAGAACTCAGTACCGAGGACGTGACCGGTCTGTGGGCCGGGCTGCGTCCCCTCCTCGCTCCAAAGAAGGGAGAGACGATGAACGCGCGCACCGCCGACCTTTCACGACGCCACAAGGTCACC
>JABBNY010000070.1 GCA_019352095.1 Acidobacteriota bacterium | reverse complement strand
CCTGGCCTTGTCGACGCCGAAGGTCTCAACATTCGATGGACAGGCGGACCGGGACTTCACCGCGGCGCAAGTTCTGGCGGCGCTGAGTCGTTAAATAGGGTAATTACCCTTAAGTTCGCTATTATTTCAGGGTGAAATCATTCTCCTACTTGGACGTCAACGCACGTCGGTCCTGGATGAGTGTCGACACGATGTCCACTGCCTCACGTACCCGCCACGAGACTGCGCACGTGGTGCTCGCGCGGCGAAGCGTGCTGGCTGGAATCCATCAAATGCTTGTCACTGCACAGTTTGAGCCACACCTGCTCTCAGTGCCAGGGCAGACAAGAACCCTCTAAGGAGAAGCATGGCCAAGGTTGATCTAGAAAAACGTCGAAGCGCGCGTCTACGTGCGTACGCCATCGAGCAGGCACTGGCGCGCTTGGAAAGCGAGCACCCCGGTTTTAAGCCTCAAGAGATCGTCGCGTCGATTTGCGCCTACGAAGAGGAGGGCAACATCGGGGGCGTGCTTGAGAAGATGCCGTCGACGATCAACGGAAGTCCCTATACAACACTCGTCGTCGTGGACGGAGGAGACGACCGCACTGCGGAAATCGCCCGTACATTCCCTGGCGTCATCGTCATTGAGTTCCCCGTCAATCTCGGCCACGGCGTCGCGTTGCAGGTCACGTACCGCTACTGCATCGATAACGCGGTCAAGTACATCGTCACTCTCGACGCCGACGGGCAGAATGACCCGGCCGAGATTCCCCAGGTGCTTGCGCCGCTGCTCGAGGACAAGGCGGATTTCGTTGTAGCGAGTCGACGCTTGGGCGTTGACAAGACGTCCGACAAGTTTCGAAAGACCGGAGTGTATTTCTTCTCCTTCATCATGAACCGCATGACGGGGGCGAACCTGACCGACACCTCCACGGGCTATCGCGCCCTTCGTGTCACGATGCTCGCCGACGTCATTGACCGCTTGACCCAAGAGCAGTATCAGACAGCCGAGCTCCTCATCACCTGTCTCAAGCGCGGATGGCGGCCCGCTGAGGTGCCCACGGTGTGGCACCCACGATTCTCGGGAACCACGAAAAAGGGCAAGAACTTCCTCTTCGGTTTCCGTTACGCCAAGGTCGTCTTTGGCACGTGGTGGCGAGAGCGCTAACAGCGTGTGTCCTATTTGGACTCACCGGTTCGCCTTGACCAACTGAACCGCGTGGTCCAGCGGTACTTGCTCACCGTCCGACGGAACTGGGACCAAACTCGGGTCCAGGGACCGAACTCCCCGGGCAGGAATCGCCATTGGCACCCGGTGTGCGAGATGTAGAGCATCGCGTCGACGACGTGGCGAAGGTCATCTCCGTGCTTCGGACCTCGTTTGGATGGAACCAATAAGAGGGGCTCCAGTACCTTCCACTGGGCATCGGATAGATCACTTGAATAGGCCACGACTTGATGGTGCCGGTCGTGGCTCCCTGCGCGCTCGCCGAATAGAACACAGGCTCTAAGCCAGCCCCATGCTTTGCCGGTAGACGGCTTCGAGCTCAGCTCTAAGTTCTTCTGACTTGGCAGTGATGCTCGACCGGCTGATCCGCCCATGCGAGCTCGGGGGCGCAATCGGTGTGCCAACGACGATACGGATCTTCGCAAATCTGGGCAACTTGGCGCCAAGGGGCATTGCTTTCTCGCTGCCACCAATGCCCACGGGCACGACGAGGGCTCCCGTACGTGCGGCGACGAACATCGCACCATCGTGCAAAGCCTGAACACTCAAGCCCTCGTGGCGGGTTCCTTCGGGGAACAGCACGAGCGCGTGGCCCTGTCGAAGCACCTCCTCGGCGAGCGACATTGACTCGCGATCGGCCGATCCACGCTTGACCGGGAACGCACCGAGATGGCTGACCAGTGGACCCAGGATCGGCACGCGGAAGATCGAGTCCTTCGCCATGAAGAAGACCTTTCGCGGCGAGATGAACAAAGTGAAGGCAAAGTCCACGTTCGAGCGATGGATGGGCGCAATCAGAACGGGGCCATCGAGCGGGATGTTTTCGACGCCGATCACCGTCGGACGAAAGAAAATCCACGACAATGCTCGAAGGAGCGTGGAGACCACGCGGTAGGTGGGCGTCTTGGTGGGATCGACTACGAATCGGTGTTCTTCAGACACTGAATGATCTCCCCCACGACGTCGTCAATAGTTCGACCCGTCGTGTCTAGCACGAGGGCATCGTCGGCCTGGCGAAGAGGCGACGCACTTCGAGAATAGTCAGCCTCGTCTCGGCGGGCCACCGAATGTTCACTCTCGTCGTCTCGGCGTCGGGCACGCTCCTCGAGTGACGCGGTGAGGAACACCTTGAGCGTCGCGTTGGGGAATACGACCGTCGTGATATCACGGCCTTCAACGACGGTCCCGTGCTCCTGGAGTGCGGCGAACTCCCTTTGGCGGCCCACCATGGTCTCTCGAACCTTCGGGTTCGCCGCCACGACTGAAACAGCGGCGTTCACCGCATCACTTCGAAGGTCGTCTTCCACGTCTCGACCATCGACGCTCACTCGTGGCAGCGTGTTGATTCGAATGTGGGCGGCGAGTTGCGCGAGCGCCTCGTGGTCGTGGACGTCGAGACCTCGCGCCAGTGCCTCGCAGGTCACCGCTCGGTACATTGCACCCGTATCGAGGAACGACCACCCGAGCGCGTGAGCGAGCGCGCGAGCGACGGTGGACTTTCCCGACCCCGCGGGGCCGTCGATGGCGATGATGGGGGTGCTCATGAGAGCGACGCCACGTCCTCGAAGAATCTGGATAACTCGAGGCGACCGTGTCGGCGCCAAGGATTGAACACCCCGAACCTGCACTGCCCGCCACCGCGGCCGACATTACGATCCGGTGATCGAGTCCCGCGTCGACACTGAACGAGGAGAACGCTCTCGCGCTGGCGAGGCCCTCGATGAAGAAATCGTCCTCCTCACTCCAGACCCGACAACCCACGAGACTCGCGAGCATCATCGAACCTTTGAATCGGTCAGACTCTTTCACGCGAAGTTCGCCCATGTCGCGAAATGCCGTGACGCCCCGTGCGGCCGCGGCGGCGATTGCCAACACCGGTACTTCGTCCACCGAGGGAATCTCGTGCGAGTGGATCTCGGTCGCCGTCAGTTCAGAACTGTCGACCGTAATGGCACTGTGACCTTCGTGAGAACTGAGGTGCACGCGAGCGCCCATTCGCTGGAGCACACTGATGAAGCCGCTACGTTCTGGTGCGGTATCGACGTCGTGGATCACCAGGTGTGCGTCGTCGTGGATGGCGCCGAGCACGCAGAAGAAGGCGGCTTGGGAAGGATCGCCCGGAACGCGCCACTTGTGAGTGCGCGGTCGTCCCGCGGAGAGCACGACCACGCGACCGAGGTCCTGGTTGACGCTCGACACCGAGATACCGGCGTCAAGCAACATGTCCTCGGTGTTGGTTCTGGTTCGTACACTCTCACGAACAATGGTGTCCCCGGAGGCGTGCAGTCCCGCGAGCAAGATAGCCGACTTGACCTGGGCACTCGGGGTGGGCACTCGAAAGTCAATACCCCGCAGTGCTGTGGTGCCGATCACCTCCAGAGGGGCAGTCAGACGGTGGCCCTCACCTCGTATGGAGGCGCCCATGAGCGACAGTGGCGTAGCCACGCGGTCCATGGGGCGTCTGGACAGCGAGGCGTCCCCAATCAATCGATGCGTACCTGTGACGGCACTCACGACACCACACAAGAGACGCATCGTCGTCCCTGCGTTTCCACAATTGAGCGCTTCTTCACTCGCGCGAAGTCCGTCCGGGGGCCCGCTTATCGTGACCAGAGTCCCGTCGTCGCTTCGCTGGGCACCCAGCTGCTGGATGATCCGACTGGTGGACCTGACGTCTTCGCCGCTCGAGAGGCCCTCGATCGTGCTCTCGCCAGCTGCGAGAGCACTGATCATGAGTGCCCGGTGCGAAGTGCTCTTATCCCCAGGGACGCGCAGTTCCCCGTGTAACGCGGTCGCGCGCGGAACGCGTCGAGGTTCAGTCACTGTTCGCTCGCAACTTTGAAGCCGAGTTCACGAAGGGTGTCGTGGAGGGTCTCGGCACGAAGGGCATCCACGGTCAACAGCAACGTTCCCGCGACGCCCTCAATACCGTGGGCAATTTCAATGTCGTAAATATTGATCAGCAGTTCTGACGCGGCTCGTGTGACCGTGGCGAGAGAACCTGGTTGGTCAGAGATCTCTACGCGTAGATACGCGAGATTCTCTGAACTGAGTGCTCGCCCGGGCAGTTGACGTCGGGCCTCTGACGCGTTGCGCAGACTCTCTCCAATCACCGTACGGTTCTCCTCAAGGAGTGCCACGCGAAGACGGGCCAATCGTGATTCGAGCGACGAGAGTGTCGTGGTGACGGCGTCACGGTTCTCAAAGAGGATGTCGGGCCATATTGTTGGATCCCCCGCCGCGACCCGTGTCATGTCTCGAAATCCCCCGGCGGCGAGTTGCAGGAGGACCGCATCCTGTTGAGCGGCGTGGGCCGCTTCGTTCATAAGGGCACCTGCGAGCAGGTGGGGCACGTGACTCGCGAGAGCGACCAATCGGTCATGGTCCTCCGCACTCACCGCGACGACGTTGGCACCAATCTCACGCAGGATGCCGTGCAGGGTGCTGTAGATCGTTGGAAGCGTGGTGTCAGTGGGGGTCAGCACCCAATTGCAACCCTGGAACAGGTCTTCGCGAGCGCCGCGAAGGCCGCGAAGCTCCGAGCCGGCCATTGGGTGACCCCCGAGGAATCTCTCATCAGTGACCTCAGCGACGATCGCACTCTTGACGCCGGCGACGTCGCTCACCACGAGGTCGGCTTGTTCGAAGTGGGCCAGAAGTCGATTGGCGGTGTCGGCGACCGCGCCTGCGGGTGTGGCGATGATCACAAGGGTGTGCGCGTCGCTCATCTCACCGGCGTCCACGATTCCTTGCGAGAGTGCCAACGTGAGCGTCTCGTCGCTCGCGTCTTCGCCCGTGACCCGCCATCCGGCCTGCTTGAGGGCGAGCGCCATAGAAGCACCGATGAGACCAAGCCCGATGACGTGAGCGTGACGCCTATTCGGGAAGGTCATCGCGAAGAGACTGCGCGTTGCGCAAGTAGACGTGACGCATCTCAGTGCGTTGGCGAGTGGTGTAGACGTGCATCAAGATTCGTACACATTTGGACATCGAGCCAGGCACCGCGATCTCACTGGCGCACAAGAGTGGAATATCTCCGAAACCAACGCCACGAGCGGCCGTAGCCGGAAACGACGAAGTGAGATCGGTCGATGTCGTGAAGATGACGCTCACCACGTCGTCATGATCCAGATCATTCCTCTCCATCATCGCAACAAGCAGCTCTTGGGTGGCGACGCGAATGTCTTCGGGGGTGTCCGCGTCACAGGTAGTGGCCCCTCGCAGGCCGCGCAGAAGTGGAAAAGTCATGATGGCATCGTAGAGGCGATTGCGTCGTTCATCCCGACAGCCTCCATGAGGCGGCGTACTTCGCTGAGTGAGAGTTGGCGGGCCGAGCCCGGTGAGAGGGTCGCATCCTGAAGCGGTCCAATGCGCGTGCGCACTAGTCGTGTCACGTCATGGCCCACGGCTGCACACATTCGGCGAACCTGGCGATTACGCCCCTCATGGATCACGATGCGCAGCAGCCCTTCACTCACGCGACTTACCTGTGCCGGGCTCGTAAGACCGTCCTCCAACTCGACCCCCTCGCGCAGGCGTCGAATCGCACTCGGTGAAGGATCACCTTCCACGCGAGCCAGGTACTCCTTCGCGATACCAGAACTGGGGTGGGTCAACAGGTGCGCCAGGCGACCGTCGTTGGTCAGGATCAACAGACCTTCGGTGTTCATGTCGAGACGCCCAACGGGAAAGATACGCACCGAGGATTCCACGAGGTCGAGCACCGTCGTTCGTCCCTGCGGGTCCGAGGCGGTCGTCACCACCCCGTCGGGCTTGTTCAGCAGGTAATACACCGTGTTCTGCGCCGTTGGGGCGAGTGCGCCGTCTACACAGATGATTTGGTCGGGGCGAACCCGATTGCCCAACTCTGCGATTCGCCCATCGATGGTCACGCGCCCCTCGTCGATCAATATCTCACACGATCGTCGTGAACCGTACCCCGCCCTGGCGAGCGTCTTTTGAAGTCGTTCGCCCTCGTCCAACTATGCGTCCTCAGAAGTGTCAACCGCCGAAGCGAACATCTCATCGGCGAGTGCGTGGGCCGTCTCTACGGGCGGCATGAACTCCTCGATCGGGGGTAGGTCAGAAAGTGACGCCAATCCCAGACGGTCCAGGAACAACTCCGTTGTGCCGTAGAGGATCGATTGTCCGGGGCCGGCAGCGCGCCCCTTCTCTTCGATGTAGCCGCGTTGTTCGAGCAGGCGGGCTACACCGTCGACGTTGACGCCGCGCAGGGCCGTAATCTGCGCTCGCGACACGGGCTGACGGTAGGCAACGATGGCGAGTGTTTCGAGCGCCGCGGAACTTAGTCGGTGCGAGACGTCACGATTGGCGAACTTGGTGACCCACTCAGCCACGTCGGGTGAGGATTGCATCACCCAACCGCTCGCTAGTTCCAACACCTGGAACCCCCGTCGTTCATTCATGTACTCGGTGCGCAATGTGCGAAGCGTCGTGAGCACTGTGGCGGCGTCGGCTTCGACCACGTCCGCCAGTTCTTCAGTC
Source organism: Acidobacteriota bacterium (assembly GCA_019352095.1). GTDB lineage: Bacteria > Actinomycetota > Acidimicrobiia > Acidimicrobiales > RAAP-2 > RAAP-2. The sequence continues at coordinate 5,933 of JABBNY010000070.1, read as the reverse complement.
GAGATAGGTTCGAGTGCGACGGTCAGCATCGCTTCAAGCTTCTGTTCGAGCGAGAACTCATCCCTCATAACTGTCCACCTTTCCAAGATCAAGACCCAGCGATACGTCGAGCCATTCAATTTCAACGTCACCGAACGTGGCGCCCTGGCCCAATTCAATGTGACCGAGCTTGCACAACTCGAGCAGCGCGAGAAAATGGACGATCACTTCAATACGACTGCCCAATCCTTCGGTCAAGCTTCGAAATGAGAGTCGGCCCATAGCGGGCAGACGCTGTGAGAGAGCAACGACGGTCTCGGCGACCGTGACCGCGTCGACGGTGACGTGGTTGAGCCGCACCACCGCCACGGGTTTCTCCTCGATGCCGCGCAGATACGCAGCCGCCAGTTGGGTCGTGGTCACGCCGGCGAGCAGGTCCGGAGGTCGAATGACAAAACCCTCGTCAATGCCGCGAAGACGAGGAAATGCTCGACTCGCGCGTTCAAAGAGCGAGACGAAGGCGTCTGAAAGCGCCGCATAGGTACGTAGTTCGAGGAGTCGGGCAAGCAGTACGTCGCGCTCCTCCCAGCCCACGAACTCCTCGTCGGGCTCGGTGCTGTCACGTCCAGGCAGCAAGCGTTGACTCTTCATCTCGAGCAGAATCGCGGCAATGAGGAGAAACTCTGAAAGATCCTCAACGGGTACGCTCACGGTCTCATCGCGAAGTGCGGCGACAAAACCGTCAACTATCGGCGCGAGGGGAATGTCCAGAACATCCACTTCATGAGCGCTGATGAGCTGTAGCAGCACTTCCATTGGGCCGCTGAAGGACGGCGTCATCACGACGTAGGTCACGCACAAAGTGTAGTGGGCTTTACCGTCGCTATTGGCTCCCCTACGATGGACGGATGCGCATTCTCTCCGGCATTCAGCCCTCTGGCGTCATGCACCTCGGCAACTACTTGGGCGCGATCAAACAGTGGGTGAATGCCCAGAACCCCGAGGCCTACTACTGCGTCGTGGACCTGCACGCACTGACCTTGGAAATCGACCCCGAGGTGCTGCGCGCGCAGACCCTGGACTGCACCGCGACGCTACTGGCGAGTGGGATCGACGCCGAGGTGTCGGCGGTGTTCATCCAGAGCCACGTGCCGTACCACGCCCAGATGAGCTGGCTGCTCGAGTGCGTGGCGTCGTACGGTGAATTGAGTCGCATGACCCAGTTTAAGGAGAAAGCCAGTCGCAAGGAGGGGTACCGCGTCGGTCTGCTCACCTATCCGGTACTGATGGCGGCAGACATCTTGCTCTACGACGCTCTTGAGGTGCCCGTGGGTGACGACCAGCGTCAACATCTCGAGTTGGCCCGCAACGTGGCCGAACGCTTCAACGCCCGCTACGGGGATACCCTGACCGTGCCCGTTGCGGTGCACCCAGAAAGTGCGGCGCGAGTGATGGACCTGCAAGAGCCCACGAGGAAGATGTCCAAGTCCATTTCAAGCCCACTTGGTTCAATATTTCTGCTCGACGAACCATCCGACATCGAGAAGAAGATCAAGAAGGCGGTCACCGACACCGAGAACGAGGTTCGTTATGATCCCGACAAGAAGCCCGGTCTCTCGAACCTCCTTGAGATCTTCTCGAACGTCACCGGTGAGAGCCCCGAGGTCATTGCTGCTCGATACACGCGCTACGGCGACTTGAAGAGCGATGTAGCGACGGCGGTCATCGAGGAACTCGCGCCAATCACGAAGCGTTACCACGAGATGCGAGGCGACGTGACGATGTTACGTTCAGTGGTCGCGCGAGGCGCCGAGAGGGCCAAAGAGGTGGCTGGTCCGGTCTACCATCGTGCCGCCAACGCTATGGGCCTGCTCTAGTGGATCAGGCTTAGCCACCAGTTCTGCAGACTGGTGAGAGCGTTGTAGCCAACGTGAAAGACCAACGCATTGGCTATGAATAGCACCATCACGATGGGGAGCGCCTTGGCCCTGAACTGATAGTACGAGTTCATCTTCCTGCGTGGGATGAAGCGTTCGATGACCGCAGATCCGTCCAGTGGAGGGATTGGGATCAGGTTGAAGACCGCGAGGAAGAGGTTGATGATGCCCAGGTCGACACCGAAATTGACGAGCGCCTGACTCCGCGCGACGTGCAGCGCGTACTCGGTGATCAGGACCGCGACTCCCGAGAGCACGATGTTGGTGGCGGGACCGGCGAGTGAGACGTAGAGCGATTGACTACGAGGATTACGTAAACGAGAGACGTTCACTGGCACGGGTTTTGCGTAGCCAATGGGTGGTAATCCCGACACCAACAGCAGTCCCGGCAGCAGCACGGTACCGAAGGGGTCAATATGACGCAACGGATTGAGCGTTAGTCGATGATTCTCCTTGGCGGTTGGATCGCCGAAGATATACGCCACGTAGCCGTGACTGATCTCGTGCAGGACTATCGAAGGGATGATTGCCAGGAAGTAATAGAAGTAATTCACGTTCTACGTACGCTAGCCGTGCGCTCTGGGATGGGCGTTCAGGTACTCACGCTTAAGAGAACTGACCGAGACTGCGGTATACAACTGTGTTGTGGCGATTGACGCGTGACCCAGCAATTCCTGCACCACGCGGATGTCGGCGCCATGGGCCAACATGTGGGTGGCGCAACTATGACGAAACACGTGCGCGCTGACGATGTCGCGATTCACCCCCGCTAGTAGAGCGCGTCTGTTGACAACGAGGTCCACTCCTTGGCGTGAGAGCCGTCCACCTCGTGCGTTCAAGAAAAGTGCCGACGAACGCTTTGAATTGGCGAACTCGTTACGACCACCGGCCCCCAGATACCTCTCGAGCGCACGGCGCAAAGCGGCCCCGATCGGGACAAGGCGTTGCTTTGAACCCTTGCCGGTGACGAGAATGAGTTCTTCATCAAAATCCAGGTCCTCAAGCCCGATTCCAATGGCTTCAGAAACCCTAACCCCTGTCCCGTAAAGGAGTTCTAACAACGCACGGTCCCGAAGCCCAGCGGGCGACGAGTCCGCGATCGAGTCGAGAATGCGAAGAATGAGCGTCTCTTCAAGGGGCTTGGGCAAACTTCGCGCGTGTCGCGCACTCTTTACGCGGGCGGTTGGGTCTGTGGCGAGAACGCCTTCTTCAACGAGGAACCCGAACCATCCTCTCAACGAGGAGATGGCACGTGAGACCGAACTCTCGGCTCGTGCGCCAGAGCGGAGTTGGCCGACGTAGGTCTCAAAGACGCTTTCGCTAAGCGCGTCAAGAGTTAGTTGTTCTTTTGACATCCACCCACACAGCGCGTTGATGTCTCGACGGTATGCCTCGATGGTGGCGGGGCTTCGGCCCTTCTCCACGATCAGCCACTGCAGATACTCAGAGAGCGCTACCTCAGTCGAGATCGAAGAAGGTTCCAAAGACACAGTGCAACGCTACGGCAACGGTGTAGTCAATGGTCGGTTCTTTGCGTAGCGCAGTCTTTATATCGCTTATCGGCATCCAGGTCACGGTTGACGACATCTCCTCGGGCCCTTCGGGCGCTCGATCCATCATCGAAAGACCAGTGGCTTCAAAGATGGTCATTATCTGGTTAGTCCAGCCTGGCGACACCGTAAAACGTCCCAACGTGCGCCAGGACGTCGCCTCACAACCAAGTTCTTCTCTCAGTTCTCGCTTCGCCGTGGCGAGCTCATCCTCGGCATCGACGTCCATGGTCCCCGCAGGCACCTCGAGGATGTAGGCATCAAAGGGCGCTCGGTATTGACGCAGGAAACCAATTTCATCACGATCATTGCGCGCGAGTATCGCGACGGCGCCGCGGTGGGTGACCACATCACGCTCAAAGGTGGTGGCACCATGTTCTACGGTACGCCGCTCCACGTCAAACACGTATGAAGAGAGCAACTTCTCGCTCGCTACGACGCGAAAGGGCGCATTCACTGACTCGCGCCGACCGAATGTGGGTCGATTATGTGCGGTTCGCGACCTTCTGCTCGAGCATCAGCGGCTTTCACCAGGCCGAGGAAGAGCGGGTGTGGACGATCCGGGCGCGACTTGAACTCCGGGTGCGCTTGGGTGCCCACGAAGAAGGGGTGTTCGTTGATCTCCACGAACTCCACGAGTCGTCCATCAGGCGATGTACCTGAACAGTGCATGCCCGCGCCCTCGTACTGTTCGCGGTAGCGCGAGTTGAACTCGTAGCGGTGTCGATGGCGTTCTGAGACCACGGTAGTTCCGTACAGATTGGCAACAATCGAGTCCTCCTGCAGCATGGCCGGACAGGCGCCGAGTCGCATCGTCCCACCCAGGTCAATGACGTCCATCTGCTCTGCCATCAGGGCAATCACTGGAGCCGAGGTGCCCAAGGAGATCTCGGTCGAGTGTGCATCGCTGAGGCCCAGGATGTGACGGGCGAACTCGATGACCATCACCTGCATACCCAAGCAGATCCCGAGGTAGGGAATGGCGTACTCGCGCGCAATCCGTGCCGCGGCGATCATGCCCTCGACACCGCGCTCGCCAAAGCCGCCTGGCACGATAATGCCGTCGAGTTGGCGCAGCCGCTCTGAGTCGATTTCGGACGGTACACGCTCGGCTTCAAGCCACTCGATCTTGGTGTTCGCACCGACGGCGAATCCGGCGTGACGTATCGCCTCGGCCACCGAGAGATACGCGTCAGGCATCGAGACGTATTTGCCAACGACACCGATGCGAAGGGTGCGCGTCGGTGAGTGGACCCTTCGCACGACATCTTGCCAAGCGCTGAGATCGATAGGGTGCTCTTCGAGGTCGATGCCCAATGTATTGCACACAATGCGATCGAGGCCCTCGTTGTGCATGTTTATCGGTATGTCATAGATGCTCGGCGCGTCAACTGCTGAGATGACCGCCTCATTAGGTACGTCGCACAGCAGCGAGATCTTTCTCTTTAGGCCCTCTGAGATCGGCTGATCACTGCGACAGACGATCACATCTGGCTGAATACCTCGCGAACGAAGCTCAGTCACCGAGTGTTGGGTGGGTTTGGTCTTCTGCTCTCCCGACGGCGCGAGATACGGAACCAGTGTCAGGTGCACGTAGCAGACGTTGCCACGTCCCGCATCACGTCGATATTGCCGGATTGATTCAATGAACGGCACAATTTCAATGTCGCCGACGGTGCCACCAATTTCAACAATGACCACGTCGGCTCCGAGGGTGCCAAGTCGGCGAATTCGTTCCTTGATCTCGTCGGTGATGTGGGGAATGACCTGAACGGTCTTTCCCAGATAATCACCGCGCCGTTCCTTCGCAATGACATTTGAATAAATCGAACCGGTTGTCGTGTTGGACATGCGCGAGAGGGACTCATCTATAAATCGCTCATAGTGGCCCAGGTCGAGGTCTGTCTCACCCCCGTCATCGGTGACAAATACTTCCCCATGTTCTCCGGGGTTCATTGTGCCGGGATCGACGTTGAGATACGGATCCAACTTGCACATTGTGACTTTGAGACCTCGAGACTTAAGAAGTCGGCCCAGGGATGAAGCGGTGAGACCCTTACCGAGTGAACTTGAAACTCCACCCGTTACAAAGACGAATTTGGTCATTTGCAATTTGCCGTATCCACGGATACACATCATAGCGAACCCCGTGGGTCCTTATGCACAATTACGGGGACGTTTCAAGGAGTTGTGCGGCGAGCGCCTTTGCCTCATCGCTAATCTCATCGCCGGCGAGCATCCGGGCTATTTCGTCGACTCGGCTGCTGCCGGTCACGTGGCGGAGCGTCGTAAGTGTGGTGCCACTCGAGGATGTTTTCTCGATGACGAAATGATGGTCCGCCTTGGCCGCCACTGAAGCTAGGTGGGTGACGGCCAGCACCTGCTGTTGGCGACCGAGTTCCGCCAGACACTGACCGATCTGTTGGGCGACTTGGCCGCCTACGCCGGCGTCAATCTCGTCAAAGAC
>JABBNY010000069.1 GCA_019352095.1 Acidobacteriota bacterium | reverse complement strand
AGGAACATCACCAGACACAACACGCCCATACCCGTCAGGATTTTGCGAACAAGTAGGGGGATCAGCGTACTGCCCTGTAACGGGTCGCAGTTGACGAGATCTTCTGCGGTGACTAGTTCGGGCGTCGAGGACGGATTGCGAACCTTCGGACCTTGGCGGCTCGGCGACACACCTTGCGAAATCTCTTCATTGACCTCGTTGATGCTCTCCGGGCGAATTTGCCAGAGTTGTTCTTGTCCACCCCGCACACCTTTATCGGTTTTGGTGACAATGAAGTAGCGTTTGTAGCTGGTCAACGCAGATCGCACCGTCACCTCGGACATGGATAACGCGGCGGCAATGTCCTTCACCGTGCTTTGACCCATGTCCAGTGCGGTTTGAAGTATTCGATGCTTAGCTGACACGCCACCAACCTAACGCATTCACGATACGTTCATATCGTGAATAATGAAGTCCTATGTCAACATCGCTTTGTCTTCAATCGTCGTAGGGAAGTACACGGATGAGAAGTTCGACGACAGTGAGCTCCAGGGCGTCAGCGAGTCGTGTCAGGACTTCGAGGGTGGGCAACTTCCCCCCCTCGTTCGACCTCTGATACGTAGGGCAATGACATACCCGACCCGTCAGCAACCTTGGCCACTTCATTGACCGTTCGAGTCGCAATGAGCGTATCCGTGCGCCCAACTCCGTATTTCACCGTGATGATGCCACGGATACCAGGTTAAATCGTTCCCATCGACGTACGTGTGATCTGGTACACCGACGTCCAAATCGTGCGTCATCGAGCGACTCTTGATAGATGAATAGAAAAATTTGACATCTTCCCTCCATTCTGATCGAGCCGTTAGGCCTCGTCGTGTCCCGCTGATCACCTTCCCATCTTGGTTAGGTGGCTCACTTTTCAAGCGGCGTTATGGCTCAGTTTTGGAGCGGCGTCGACAGCTTTCATTGTTCCTCGTCAAGTTCCATATCGTCGCGTCGTCAGGCGAGAATCGTGTTAACACTTTCACACGGGTGGAGTCGCAGGCTCGAGTCCTGCAGCGCCCACTCAGACTGCAGCGCCCACTCGGCAACAGACGATCACTTGTGTGAACTCACAATTTCGCTGACTTGGCGACGCAATCGTCTCGCGAATTGAAGTTCTCTCGAAATATCACACCTAAGGACTCAACACGAGATTCGAGGTTCGAGAGTCCTCTGTCACCCACTGAGTAAACTAGGGAGAGAGGGGTCACCTCCCCGCCACCGCACGGGACCCCCGCACCGAGGACTGGAGCACGCCGCGCCGCCGCGCCCACCGGACGGAGGGAGGCAAGGAGGCCAAGGGGGAAGAAGGCTGGAAGAAGTTAACAAAATGCGTCAGCTCCTCAAGACTCGGTATCAAATTCCGAATACCAAGTCAACCCAGCCGCAGATAAAGCTTGTTCTGATCAGATCTCGAATTCAAGGTGGAGAGTCAGAAGAAATGCGAGATTGCATACCAGACGAGTAAGACGACCACGAGTCCGATACCAGCAAGGAATGCAAAGTTTGCCAGCGCATATGCGATCATGAATGAAGTAACAACCACTTTCAGCCCAACTTTGAAGAACTTCTTCGTCCTCTTGAATCTGTTCATCTCAGTTGTCACTGGGTGTGCAGTCACCGAAAGAGAGAAAGAGACATTGAGGTCGCTACTTGCCGTACTGGGCCACTTAGCGCTGCGCGCCCGCGGCTCAGCGGCGAGGGGTCATTAATTGAACGAAACCGTTATGAGAATGATTGTGATGCGTAACTTATCCTTACGTCTTTCGAGAATTCGTTGCTACAACACGATTAAACGGCGCGTGTGATGAAATGGCCTATATGTACTAACGAGATCCCTCCAGAGGACCTTCCGGCTCATTGGCGATGACCTCTTTCTCATGCAAGTACATCGGACGGAAACGAACCATTACTAGAGTCAACGCCACGAGGGGCGTTGCTGCACCGAGAATGAACACTGAGCGTACTCCGAAGGCCCGTGCGACCACTCCTCCGAGTACGGCACCCACGGGCATTGCGCCGGCGGACATGACTCTGAAGGCTGCGGTAACTCGTCCAAGAATGCCAGGCGAGACGCTACGCTGACGCCATGCTATGACGGTGATCCCGAACCAAGCGCTGCCAATCCCAACCACCACCAACCCGATGCCGGCCGCCTGAGGCAGAATCCAGATGAATGGTATTGCCCAGCCGATGGTTAAAAGAAGCAAAGATGACGTTAATACCGCTCGTTCGCCTAAACGGCGTGTGGCGAGTCCAGCGAACGCAGCGCCGAGTAATCCTCCTACTGCATAAGCGGTGAGAAGTAGACCGTAGCCGAATCGCGATAGTCCAAGTTCGCCGGGGCGCACAACAAAGAGAACCAGAACGGCTATCACGGCCTGCCCTCCTAGATTCACTAAGGCCGACGCCATCGCAAGAGCCAGAAGATCGGCACGTCGTAATAGTTCAAATAGTCCTCCGAAGAGATCGCGTACGACTCCTCCAGCCCTCTCGTAAGCCTGCTCTCCAAAAAACCGGCTACGCCAAGTAAGCAGCACTATGGCTGACAGGAAGTAACAACTTGCAGCTGCCCACGCTGGCATCGCTAAGCCCACCACTACCAGCGAACCTGCGATGGGAGGTCCACCAAGTTCACCTACGCCATGCTGTACCGCATACAACAAACTGTTCCCACGTGTTAGATCCTCAGCAGCGATCACTTGCGGCATTACCGTACTTCCGACGTTAACAATGACAACCTGTGCAGACCCTAGAGCGAATGCAACTGAATCAAGCAGCCAGAGACTACCCCCACCTAACTGCAATACGAAAGCAAGACAGCCGAGCAACGCGGCACCCGCAACTGTTGCAAAAGCCATCAAACCTCGTCTCTCGATTCGATCCATCAATAAGCCGGCTGGCAATGCCACGACGAGCCAAGGAAGTGTCCCAAACAGCGTCACAGTCGAGACGAGGTTGGGTGACCTAGTGAAACTCACGGCCATGAGTGGGAACGCCGCGAGCATGATCGTGTCGCCCAATATTGTGCCGGCTTGACCTATAAGGAGTCGGTGCCAATCACTGAATGACTGCGACGTTACTTTCCTCATGCAGAGATTAGGTCAAGGGGAGAGATGGCAGGCCCACAGTCACTTGTGAAAAAAATGAGCGAAGTGAATTTGATGCAAACTGTTTCGGTGAACCTTCGCTGACCGTTACTGGGACCAAATCATGAGACAAGACTATTGTCACGTGACAGCCGATTGCTTGAAGCCACTTCGCCGTCACATCAGCAATAATCAGGTCTCTTGGTAGGAGAAAACCTTCGCTATCCAGATCTTGAATTAGTTCCTTTGCCACAGGTGCGCCGTCGCTTTCTACAATCGATCGAAAGTGCTCTACGCAACTTTGAACTTCAATCGGTTCCATCCCGGCCCAATGGTTTTCAAACGCCCTATGGTCCGTTTTCTGCCTTTCCCTCAGCGTGAGGAGGTTCTGTTGGGACTCGAGAGATATAACCGCTTCGGTTAGCGCGTGCGTCAAGGCTTCTTCAATCGTCCAAGCAGCTCCTGCACCTATTCCCATGGACTGCCCCGCCGTCGGATCCAGATTTCGAAGCATCAATGCTACCGAGCTATGCACACCAGCACGGAACATGTGTGCCACTTCGACTGTAACTGAAGATTCGCGAAGTTCCTCCAGGACGGATTTCCACTTGGAATCTAGGAGGTTCGTTACGCCGTTCAGCCTTGATCCCTCCCGTCGCCACCAAATCCGCATCAAGCTATCGCGCTCGATCGCCTCGAAAATTGAGTGCAGCGATGCCTGTTCAAGCGTCCAACCAAAAGCTGCCCCGTTGGATTTGATAGGTCGAATAACTCCCTGTACTGTGCGCTCTTCAATCATCGCTTGGGCTCTGGCAATTACCATCGGATCCGTAACCCTTAGCAAACCCGGCATCTCACCGGGATTCCAGGTCTGTATCGTGTAAAAGGTTGGTGTCGACCGCCCAGCAAAGAATTCTCGCAAGCACACCCGCTCCAATCCCTCCGCTATACATTTTTGTTTGGCAACGGAGTCCTGAGTTGCTGCTCCACTTGCGCTTCGCCAAAAGCTCTTGGCTGACTCTCCAGTCGTCCGCGAATGGTAAGCGTAGATTCCGTTCGTAGAGACCGGGAAGGGTTGTGGCTGAGAAATTGGACCATACCGATCGCTTGCTAATTGACCTAAATCGTGGGTGCTTTTCTGCGCCGAGAACCACGTACATCTATCGCATCGTGGTAGCACTATGGAATCTTCCTCGAGCTTCGATGACGACAGGTTCCATGACAAGCAACGCCCAGGCACCAATGACATGCCTTCGCCGATATATTCTGCAAAAATGGCCGAAAGGATTGAACCAAGGGCAGCAGCATCAGCGGCGGCTGGAGATTCAAGGCGCTCGTTAAATAGCCCCACAGAGAGAGAGCGAAATCTATCGATGTTTTTGATGCCACAGTGCTCGTTGGCCCGAAACTGAACACAGCGTTCGCAGAGTCGCCCCACTTCCAGAATCGGACCGACCTGCAATCGTGATCCAAATATCTCGACTGGTATGCGAGTCCCACAAAAGTGATCGGGAACTGGCATTTCAGTAAGCCAACCCCGAAGGAAAGATTGGCCACCGATATATATCTCTGCAGCTATATTTCGATCAGGAAGCATCCATCTCCCGAGCCAACCTTGTTCCTCGGATTGAATGCCCACGAACTCGCAACCAAGGGCGCGGAAGATGGCATCGATTTTACTTTGGATATCGAACCAAGACAGGATATTTCGGCGATCCCTTAACGAGATTGCGGCTTCTACAACCTCGTCGGGCAGCAAATACGTATTCCAGGGGTCTTGCACCAATATGGCACCCGTTCGAACACGACCCAATAACACTAGGCCGGCGGCAGCAAGGTCGGAATTGTAGGACATGTCCGCGTATTCGCCGAAGCTCACCGATCCCCGATACGCCATTTTAATGAAAGTTGAAGTTCACGCAGAGCCACACATCGCGCACTCGTCAGACTTTGATATTGGAACAATGTCAAGACCAAGGCTCACCGTATTAACTCGGATCATGGCGCCATAAGACTGGGGAGGTTGATATCCGGTTAGGAATCGTACCGCTTCAAAACTCATGAGACTAGCGATAAGTGCGATGCTGGTCGGAAGTGCGGGTATCCACACTGGCGCCTGCGTCTGATTCAAACGAACAACATCCTCATAGAAAGGAAGTTGTCGACGCATCAAGTCTTCAGCACAGAAAAAGCAACTAGTAGTAGGCGGATCAAAGATGGGGCCAACTTCGGTGCCCCCTGCGATCATCATGGGAATACGTGAACCATAACAAGCTTCGGCTACGACCCGTCTTATGATGATTAGAGGCTCATCAACTGCCGAAATGACCAAGTCAGGCTTTAGTGGTTCGAGGATGCTCCTAAGTTCGTCGGGTGTCTGTATACGCATTTGATATTCCACGATGTTGGTTCCTGAGTTATGCCGTCGCAAAGCGGCTGCAGCGGCGGCAACCTTGGGCGTGCCGACATCGGCCTCCGAGTACAAAAATTGCCGATGCAAATTGTGAAGTTCTACGACGTCGTGGTCGACGATAACAAGCTGACCGCATCCCATGGCGGCGAGCGTCTGCGCCACCGAGGCTCCGATACCGCCTAACCCGAGGATTACGATTGTGCTATCTGCAAGTCGGTCCTGGAAATCGAAGCGTGTAATGCCATCAGATTCATAGAGCGCAAAGTACTCGACTTGACGACTGTAGCGGTCTAATTCAATGTCAAGAGCACGGGAATTGACGGCCGCATCGTAAATGTAGCCGCGGTCATATAAGCGTTGAAGGAATTCAACAATCATCGTGGAGGAAACTGAATAGCGATTGGCCGTATCCCGAATTAACTCGTTGAGATCGTTGGTCCCATCAAGTTTGTCAAGAATTTCCAGTACAAGTGGAGATCCATTGTGATCAATGAATTCATACTTGTCGACGCACTCGACAAACATCAATGTCCGCCCGTCGGGTAGATCACGACGTTGCCATTGTCGCTTGATTGCGGGTCGTGAAATCAACATGTCCGGTATTCCTTCCCTGATTCGTTAGTGGTCGGCCTTGGAGCGCGAGCTATCTCAACCCTTCTCCAAGGCAGATCCACAATTTTTTTCCTCTAGTAATCGATGTTGCTAGTCCCAGCAGTAGAGCAGTCCAAAGAGCGGCATCTCCTCAGATTCAAGCGGTACGATCGCAACGTCGTCAAGATTCAACTTGGTTAAATCAGTAATTTGATCTAAGTTCATCTTTCTAATCACCTCCTTCCTTTAAATTGGGTTTGAGAATTGGGCGCAAGAACAAGGAATAATCGGCTAGTCCGCGCCGACTGTTTGGTAATTGGAGGAAGTTTCATCTCGGGAGCGATGTAAGTCGGGGCGCTTGTCGACCAAGTTGGCCGGGCGCGATGGACGATTCGCAATATTTCATCGTGTATTTCCGATGATGCTAAATACTGGCATTGACTCAAATGATTCGGTTGTTCTTCGGCCCGCCTAGCCCGCAACCTCTCGACGTAAATCTGGCCCAGATGGACGGGGCTCTCGGAAGCAATAACTGGCGAACAAACGGCCGAGGCAAGGGCAGTTTGTAGTGGTCTGCGGATTGTCAACTGCACCCCCTTTGCGCAGATGAGCCAACGTTCGGATAATAGCCACCCCTCAAAGAGCTGTCAAGATATTGATTGCTATATTTCTGGTAGGGAAGTGCGTTGGCGGCGCGACTGGCGCACTCTCATCGTGATGGCTTCACTCTACCCAACTCATCCCAGCGAAGTGCTTGTCACCTTTTGCCAAACTGATTCGGACTGGGTTCGGTAGAGGCTCGTCCGCTTCATTTTCTCAGGCCGCAGTGGCCTGACATTGGTCAGCGTAGTTTGCTTCGACCGCGGCGGGTGTGAGATCGTCAAGCTCGCCGTGGATGCGCTCCTCGTTGAACCACGAGACCCATTTGGTGGTCTCGAGTTCGAGGTCGTCGAGCCCCTTCCAGTGGCCACCGATGCGTGACAAGACGGCAGGGTTTCGAAACAGCTCGGTCTTGAAGAGCGCGAACATCGACTCGGCCATGGCGTTATCGAAGCTGTCACCGACGGTGCCGATGGAGGCCGTGACGCCCAACTCCTCGAGTCGGTCGGTGTAGGCGATGGAAACGTATTGACTGCCGGCGTCCGTGTGGCACTTCAACTGATCGAACGTAAGGTGCCGGCGAGTCCAGGCCGCCATGTTGAGTGCGTCGACCACGAGGTTCGCGGTCATCGAGCGCGCCGCCTTCCAGCCCACGATGCGCCGGCTGAAGACGTCAGTGATGAAGGCCACGTAGACGACACCCGACCACGTGGAGCAGTACGTGAAGTCGGCGACCCAGAGTTGGTTCGGAGCGATGGCGCGAAACTCGCGCTGGACGAGGTCGGCCGCGCGTGGGGCACTCGGATCTGAGTGGGTCGTGAAACGCTTCTTCGCTCGGCTCGCTCCGCGGATGCCTCGACACTTCATCAGTCGCTGTACTTGATCGCGTCCGACGTCAAGACCGGCGTTCCTGGCCGCGCGGGTCAGTTTGCGTCGACCGTAGACGGAGTAGTTCTGCTGCCAGATCTCCTCGAGTCTCGGGCCGATCTCAGCGTCGCGCAATGAACGCGACGAGGGCGCTCGACTCTTCAGCGCGTAGTAGGTGGAAGGGGCGACCTGTAGTTGCTCACAGATCGGCTCGACCCCCCACGTCAGCTCACCGGTCTCGTTGGACCGGTGAGCGTCGATGAAGGTAACTACTTCTGCGACCGGCGGTCGAGCTCCGCCCCGAAGAAAGTTGACGCCGCCTGCAGAATCGCGTTGGCGCGTTTGAGTTCGCGATTCTCCTTGCGCAGCGTCGCGAGTTCCTCGCGTTCAGCGTCGGTCATGCCGGCGCGCAAGCCCATCTGGATCTCGGCCTTCTTGACCCAGTTGCGAAGTGACTCCGAACCGACGCCGAGTTGCCGAGCGACTTGATTGATGACCCCGTGATCGCCCGGGTCTTCTCTTCGAAGTTCAAGGACCATCTTAACGGCCCGTTCCTTCAACTCAACGGGGTATGGCTTCTGCGATGAATTGTTTGCCATGCTCCATCCTCTTCCAAGGTTTGGAGCCTCCACAATTCCCAGTCCGAATCATAGTGCGATGTTATCGAGGCCTTGGAAAGTGTTAAAGCTTCAATGTGTTACTAACTGGGGAGCCAGTCTGGATTCAAGGAACCTGTGCACGGACCCCTCTGGTGCGAAGATTGCCCCTAAGCAACCTCACCCGTCGACTCGAGAGTAACGGTGTAGCCCAAGTCTCGCAGTTGATTGAGCGCACGGGTCTTGGTCTTGTCGGGACTTCGTCGCGCGTAGAAGTCGTCACCGGGATCGTTGTAGGTGGTGCCGGTCTGGAGCATGTTCCAAATCGCCACGAGTATGGCGTGCTCGAGAGCGACGACCGCCTTGATCGGGCCACGTCGTGCCGCGATCCGTCGATACTTCGCCGAGTAGTAGGTGTCGTGCGAGCGCGCCGCCGCCATGGCCGCAATCCCAAGGGCTCCCTTGAGATAGGGATTGCCCGGTCGGGTGTGGGTGGACTTCACCCGACCGGCCGACTCGTTCGAGCCCGGACAGGTCCCCGCCCACGAGGCCAGGTGCCCAGCGGTGGGAAAGCGACTCATGTCGGCTCCGGTCTCGGCGATGATGACGTCAGCCACCTTGGTGGAGATCCCCGGGATCGTCGGCATCAGATCCCGGGCCGCTCGAAAAGGGATCATCATCTCCTCGATCTGGGTGCTGAGCATCTCTATGGCTCGCGTGTGCTCGTCGATCAGGTTGAGGTGGACTTTCACCAAGAAGGCGTGGTGGTCATTGAAGCGTCCGGTCAATGCCTCGGTGAGTTCGGGGATCTTCGCGCGTAGGCGGCGCCTGGCCATGTCGGCGAGGACATTCGCGTCACGCTCGCCCGAAACCAGCGCGTCGAGCATGGCGCGACCCGACGCCCCGGTGATGTCGGTCGCCACCGACGAGAGTTTGATCCCGGCGTCTTCGAGGAACTTCTCGAGGCGCTGGATTTCCCTCGAGCGTTCACGCACGATGGCCGTGCGTGCTCGAGTGAGGTCGCGTAGCTGGCGAATCGGTGCGGGCGGGACGAACGATCCGCGCACCAGACCGTGGGCGCCGAGTTGGGCTAACCACGCGGCGTCGGGGACGTCGGTCTTTCGACCGGGCAGATTCTTGACGTGTCGCGGGTTCACCAGCATGATCTCAAAGGGTCCGTCCTCGAGGACGTAGTAGAACGGCCGCCAATAGTCGGACGTCGCTTCCATCACGACCAGAGTCACCTTCTGCTCGATGAGGTGCTCGCGCAGGGTCAGAATTTGATTGGTCATCGCGCTCCACGTGGTGACGGTGGAACTCGCTCTGGCCCGAGTGGGCTCTTGGACTCGCACGCAGACTTTGGCGTCTCGCTTGGAGATGTCGAGGCCCGCGCAACGGTAGTGGACTATATCCATGTTTCCTCCTTCGTTGGCACACTGTTACTGGTGTCCAACCCGGGGAGGGCAAGGAAAATCAAAAGTCTGGTGCTCGTGCTCAAGGCAAAACTCCACGGTTCTTGTGGGAACCCTCCTCCACCATGCTGAAATACAGGCTCAGCGGCACTACAGAGAGATCGGCGTCTAACCGGATCGGACACTTCGAATTATTGCCGCCTCAACTGCGCAGCGCTAGTCCAAGCGAACCCGATCGTTCGCACACAATCTTCTGTTCGCACGGCGAGTCCGCGACGGGCTCTTAGTTGCTGAAATGATTCAACGCAACTTGGAGTCCCGATGCTCCAGGTTGCAGCCAGGAAGACAGCTTCAAGAAGAGGCATCACACCCAGAACAAGTGATCAGAAAACTCACTGAGTGCAACAAGGTCTTGAGCGAGGGCCAGGTCCTCACCGAGTGAAGCACTAGCGGAACCGTGTGTCCCGGTTGGACTTGCCACCTCGCGTTGAGGTAGTCGACGGCTTCGAGCAGGACCAATTCCGCGGGGAAGGCAGGTTCAACAGGTTGGACAGGCGGAGAGAACTGTTCCGCAAAGCGCTGGAGGTAGTCGTCGACGTCGCGCAAGTTCGCGTAGCGACGGATAGTCGGAATCAGCGTGAGCGTGAACTCGTCTCCCGATCTCGCAACCGGACAGCGTCACACGGGGGTTCATGCTCTAGGACCTCGGCGAGAAACGAGACGTCCGCAAGAGCGGTGCTCTTGCGGGGATACATCAGGGAGTCGAAGTGCTCAAGGATCTCTTCTGAAGTCACCACGAGTGAGACGACGGTGACGGGATCCGGGGTGAAGGAGCGAAGACGACCCGCAAGGCAATTGACGAGCTGTACGAACTGGTCGGTCCGGGCGCTCATCTCGCTGGAGCGCGCCATCCCGGCCACGTTGAGTGTGACCTGGTCCTCGGGAGCAGGTTCGTAGGGGTGCTGACCTGTCACACGAAACCAACCGTACGAACCGACAGACGTTCCAAAGGTGAGTCGGGGACAGGAGCGCAGTACGTCGGTCGCCTCGCTGGTGAATCACTCGTCCAACTGGGCCTCAACGTACTGGAAGATCGGCCACTGATTTCCGGCTTCGCGGAAGCCACGTGCCACCACGTCGATGAGGTGCTGCTGGGTCGGATCGAGTTGATCTATTAAGGTCATCGTGACCTCACTTGTTGACGGTTGCTATTCTTCTAAAGAGCTGTAACGCTTCATGAGGCGGCTCGCTCAGGATCAATGTCTGGGTACAATGTAAACATGAGTGAAGTGACGACGATCGAAGTACGCTCGGGTGTTCGCAGCGACAAGCCCGTATTTGTGGGAACGCGTATCACGGTGTACGACGTCCTCGAGTATCTCGCCGCAGGAATGACGGTGGACCAGATTATCTCCGACTTTCCAGAGTTGACCGAAGCAAACGTTCGTGCCGCGTTGAAGTTCGCGGCCGATCGTGAGCGCCGACTCTCAACGCCTGCGTGAAGCTTTTACTGGATCAGAACATCTCGCGAAAGCTCATCCCCTTATTGCGTGGTGAGTTTCCGGACACTGCGCACGTTGCGGATATTGGTCTCGCCCAAGCGACGGATCGCCAGATTTGGGAGTACGCAAGTCAAAACGACTACGTCATCGTCTCCAAGGACTCTGATTTTCGTCAGTTGGCATTTCTTCTCGGGCCACCACCCAAGGCCGTATGGCTCAACGTTGGCAACGTGAGCAGTACGATAATTCTTGAGATAATCCGCGATAACCGAGACACGATCACGCACTTCTCGGACAGCTCTGAAGAGTCGTTTCTATTACTGTCGCGATAGTCGGGAAATAACATCGAGGCACTCGCCACTCGACTGCCCAGCGACACGTCCAATTCCGAAGGTGACGATTTTGACCTCAGCCTCAACCATGGCTGAGGTCATTTTGCTCCACAAATTGCTCCACAAATCGCGTCGTGCGCAGTTGTCCCACGTCGTCTCGCGTTGTCATTAGTCCTGATCAACGTGGTCTGTCGTCGTGTCGCGTCGTCTGGTGAAAAGCGTATTAACACTTTCACACGGCTGAGGTCGAGGGTTCGAGTCCCCCAGCGCCCACTCCGGAACAGAATAAGAACCGGGTCTGATGACACAGGCCGCTGGTACGATTTGAATTATGAAGTTCACTGTCGCAGTCACCCACGAAGAGCCTTGGTATGTCGCCAGGTGCCTTGACGTCGACGTAGTAAGTCAAGGTGAGACGGTTGATGAGGCTGTCGCGAATCTCGAAGAAGCGCTGGGCTTGTACTTCGAAGGGGAGGACTTCCCCGACTCAATAGAGCCGCCGATCATCACCACTGTATTGATTCCTGCGTGAGCCCAGCGCTACCCGTTGTTTCCGGTCAAGAGACCGTCACTGCGCTCACGAAGATTGGCTTTGCAGAGATCGGGCAGCGAGGCAGTCATGTGAAACTCCGCAATCAAGGGGGCAGAACCGTGATTGTCCCGATTCACCGGGAACTTGCCCGGGGGACGCTTGCGGCAATTCTTCGACAGTCTGATGTTACTGTGAGCGAATTCATCGACTGGCTGTAGACGGCATCTACTCTTCAAGGAAGCTCGACTTTCGTGCGAACACAGAAACCGAGTGGTTCTTATTGTGTGACTCAGGGTCCACTCCGAAGCAGAATAAGGGCCGAGTCTGATGATACGGGCTGCTGGAGCGATTTGGATTGTCAAGTTCACTGTCGCAGTCACCCACGATGCACCTTCATTTGTCGCGGGGTGCTGGGACGTCGAGATAGTCAACCAAGGCGAGACCGTCGACGAGGCTCTGGCGAATCTCGCAGAAGCACTGGGTTTGTGCTTCGAGGGGGATGGCCTTCTCGACTCGCTAGATCCACTGATGATGACCGCTCTGTCGATTCCTGCGTGAGTTGCGCGCCGCTGCACGTGGTCGGGTCAGGAGACGGTCACGCCTCTCGTAAGACCCGGTTTTGCACCAGTCGAAAGCGGTGCCGGCGAGAAAGTGCGCAAGATCCCCGTCTCATAGGGGAATTTCGACGACAGCCTGTAACGTTTTTGGGGTGCACCGATTCCCGCCCAG
>JABBNY010000068.1 GCA_019352095.1 Acidobacteriota bacterium | reverse complement strand
CGGTGATGTCTCGCCGGTGAGGCCCGTGGCCTCACTCAAGTTGCATAAGAGCCAATCTGTGCGCTCGAGGACCGCACGAAGCGTCCCCGCCGGTATATCGAGCACGCGAGGACCGGGGTCGAAACACACGATGACACCATCGGAAAGCCGCTCGAGCCAGGCCATCGTCTCGTGGCGAATACCGTCGTAGACAAAGTTATAACCCGACAGCGATGCATAATCGCCGTCCGCCATCTCAACTGATACGAGATCATTCGCGCTGAGTGTCCCCTCCGCGCCGGGCGAAGTCACGAATGTCCGCTCTCCCTCGTGGTCGACGAGCACCACACAAAAGCCCAGATCCAGAGATCCCCGCGTGGGCACGGCGACTTCGATCGACTCGTGATCGAGTGCGTTTCGCGCGATATCGGCGAAAACACCCATCCCTACTTGACCCACGTAGGAAACCTTCATACCCTGGCGAGCGGCCGCACTCATAGCGTTGAATCCCCCGCCCGCAGTGACGAGCCGCTCGCTCGCGACTGAATCGAACCCTCGTAGCGGCAACGCTCCGATCTTCAGTACGACGTCGACCATGACCGTATCGATTCCGAAGAAACGTGGTGAATTGTGCACGCCAACGACTTTATCGACGAAGCTCTAACAACTTTCGTGACACCGTACGAAGGTCGAGCGAATTCGTTGTCTCGACAGCTCTGATCGCCGCCTTTGGAAACGACGACGTGCCGGCGCAGGCGCCCGACATGGCGCCCACCATTGCGCCAATCGTGTCGCAATCACCACCAATGGACGCCGCCACGCAACACGCGTCCCACGAATGGTTACGGTACGCCACGAGGATGGCGAAGGCCGCGGGTACCGACTCATTTGACGCAAGACTCGTGCCAATACGTGCATTCACCTCGTCGATGAGCTCAACCCCGCGCAGCACGCTTCCGATCTCGATGGCGCGTTCCAAGCGCTCACTCACCGTCGGGCGCGGGCTCGATTCTCCGTAACTCTCTCCGATGCGTGCGGCGTGCAGGCCAACGACGAGCGCCTCACGTACGAGCGCTCCATCGACGCCCGCGCTCACTACCGCGGCGACCGCCGCCGCCGCGCTGATTGCCGCCGAGGTGTTATGCGTCGGTGCGCTCACCTCAGCCACGCGGGCCACAAACCCATCGAGGTCACGGGTAGAACGAGCAATACCAACAGGTGTGATGCGCATCGCGGCCCCGTTGGTTGTGCCCGCTCGACCGGTGTCGAGAAGATCCATGCCGCTTTCAATGTTGCGAAGCGCCAACAGCGTGGACGGGCCGAGCAAATCGAGCAGCCCTCGCTCTCGAGCACTCTCTTGCCACTCGAGGAGCCTTTTCGCGTACTTGTGCGCGTCGAAGTGTCGTTCGTCGCGCAGTAACTCCTGCGCCAAAATCAGCGCCTGTTCAGTGTCATCGGTGACGGTAGCTGCGGCGAGTCCCGCTGCGTAGGGATGAGTGCTTCGTGCCGGCTCGAAATCAGTGATCAGGGTTCCGAACTCCTTGACAATAACTTCACGAGAAAGCGATTGGGTCGGCATTCCCAATGCGTCACCTATCGCGAGGCCAGCGAGTGCGGCGTAGGCACGATCGATCTTCCTTGAATCACCAGAGAGTTCAGTGGCGTGCACGTTGGTCAACCTAGTCGTCAGTTCCTTCATGGTCCCTTGACAAAAAGTTGAATCATGGCCTACGTGACGAAGGCCCCCGGTGCATCTGCCTAAAATCTGCGACACGTACCATAACAACATCTAAGGGGCCACCGTGAGTGATGAACTATCCGAATTATTGGGAACCGGTGGCACCACTTCACTGCGCATTGAAGAGAACGGGATCAACATCATCACCGAGGGCGAGCGCAAAGGCGAACCTCGCGAATTGTTCTGGCCATGGTTCGGCGCCAACATCTCGGTCCTCGGCCTCAGTTACGGCTCCTACGTCTTGGGTTTTGGAGTCTCGTTCTGGCAAGCAATCGTTGTCGGTGCGATCGGCATCATCGTCAGCTTCTTACTGTGCGGCCTGATCGCGACCGCCGGCAAGCGCGGCTCGGCCCCCACGATGGTCTTGAGTCGCGCCGCGTTTGGCATCCGCGGTAATCGCTTGCCTTCGGCGATTTCGTGGTTACTCTGCGTTGGCTGGGAGACCGCTCTCATGGTCATCGCCGTACTCGCCACGTCGACGGTCTTCACGAGGCTCGGCTGGGGCGGAGGCACCGGCGTCAAGGTGGCCGCACTCCTGGTCGTGGGGGCACTGATCGTGGGCGGTGGGGTCATGGGGTTCGACCTCATCATGCGCATGCAAGCTGTAATCACCGTGGTGACCGGGGTGCTGTCGATCCTCTTTATTATCTTGACCCTTAAGCACATCAATTGGCACATCGTGGCCCACGTGCACTCGGGTTCGAGCGAGAGTTTCATCGGTGCCCTGGTCTTTGTCATGACGGGCTTTGGCCTCGGGTGGGTCAACACTGCAGCCGACTACTCGCGCTACTTGCCGCGCAACGCCTCGACGCGTGGTGTCGTGTGGTGGACGACTTTCGGTTCGTCGATCGCACCGCTCGTCCTGCTGTTCTTCGGTCTACTCCTCGCGGGATCTTCCAAATCACTTAGTTCCGCCATTGGTAACGACCCAGTGGGCGCACTCGCAAATCTTCTACCCACGTGGTTTCTCGTTCCCTTCGTCATCGTGGCAATCCTCGGGCTGGTGGGTGGCGCCGTCCTGGACATCTACTCATCCGGCCTCTCGCTGCTCGCCGCAGGCATAAAGATCCCCCGATTCGCCGCCGCCGGGGTGGATGGTGTCATCATGATCATCGGCACGATCTACATCGTCTTCGTCTCGGGCAGTTTCCTCTATCAGTTCGAGGGCTTTCTCATCACCGTTGGTGTCCTGATCGCGGCGTGGGCTGGCGTGTTCCTTGGTGACCTTGCGCTTCGCCGCAAGGACTACTCCGACGCCGACCTCTTCAGCGACAGTGGCCGTTACGGCGACATCCGAGTCACACCGATCCTCACCATCATCGTCACCAGCATCCTTGGGTGGGGCCTCGTCACCAACTCCTCAGCTTCGTGGCTGACGTGGCAGGGCTACTTGCTCGGGCCGCTCGGACTGGGCGGCAAGACCGGCGCATGGGCCTACGCGAACCTCGGTGTGCTCGCCGCCCTCGTTTTGAGCCTGGTCGCGACGTTGATCTTCGACCGCAAACCCGTCATGGCCCAAGAACTCGTTGCGGCCTAGGACAACGCTCAGATCACGAGCTGTTTGATCCACTCATCAGCGTCAAGCACCAGCGTCTGGCGCGGGAAGACTTTGTTGATCAGCAGTTCATGAACCTCAGGATCGGTATCGGCGCACGCATCGGCGAGCACGATGATCTTGAAGTCGAGGTCCGCCGCCTGTCGCACCGTCGACAGCACCACGCCGCTGGTCGAGATGCCACAAAGAACGAGGGTGTCTATATCCATCGCACGTAGCACCACGTCGAGGTCGCTACCTGAAAAGGCGCTGACCCGGCGTTTTGTGACGACGACTTCGTCTGTGCGAGGTGCCAGTCGTTCGTGAATCTGAGTTTCGTTGGAATACTCGAGCAACCCACCTGTCCCGGCGAGCGCAGTGAACGCCTGGTTCTTGTCACTGATCTCGGGTGCGCCCGCGCGAAACGCCACTCGGACGTAGATCACGCGTACCTGCGCCGCACGGGCCGCGTCTCGAACCTTCACGACGGTGTCAAGATACGCCGCAGAGCGTTCCCCCAACCGCTGCACGATGCCATTCTGCACGTCCATGATCACCACTGCCGTTGTCGCCATGAGGACTACTCCCTACCCATCTCGCCTTCGATGTGCTACTTCTTCTTGACGAGTTTCTTCTCCAACGTAACGATCTGAGTGAACTGCTGGCCGAGCATGGTACTCAGTGCTGACAGCGCCCCGTTGCTCAAGGTCGCCTTCTTGTGCTCGAGAAGTGCGATGGCGTTAGTGCTCACCGTCAACTGCGTTCTCGCGAAAGTAGTAATGAGAGTGTTGAACTGGGCGTTCGGGCCATTGGCATCAGCACTGAGGGTTGCGGCCTCGTTCTCGAGATTCTTACTTGCGTACAAGGCGTCAGCTGCCGTCGCCGACTTCGAATTGAGAGCCTGCGTGTCGAGTTGCATTGCGTACAGGACTGCGACTGCGCCAACGCTCCATTGGGGGAACTTAACGGTGCCGCCCTTCAGGGCGACCGTCATCAGGTACGTGTCGGAACCGACGTTCGCTGACTGGTAGTAGATAGAGGCCGTGTTGCGCGCAATCGCCTGAGCACTCGACTCCTTCGGATAGGCGAGGTAGGCGTTTGACAGCGCGTGCACGTCGGTGACGAACTTCGTTGCGACCGCTCGCTCTTTGATCGGCCAGACCTTGCCCGAAAGTGCCCGCGCCTCTGCCATCAAGGCCTTCATTGCCTTACCCGACGCGACCTCGTCGCTGGCGCGATTCTTCTTGCACGTGCTCGACACGCAAAAGAAGTAATTCCGGATCGTATTGATGTACGCGAACGCGTGCTTGGCGACATCGCTGGTCGGCGACGGCACTGACGCGGACGCTGAGGGGGCAAGTGGGGTGCCCAACAGCGACACCGAGGTGAGGAGGAGCGAGATGACGAAAAGACTCGTCACCGCTTTTGTACGTAAAACCATCATCTGAAGTCGCTCCTTGTGTCGTTCAACCCTAAGCGACAATCCTCCGCGCACGTTCAGCGCGCACCGCGCGTCGCGTCTTATGAGGTCAGTCGGCGATTATGGGCGCGACGCGCCTAACATTGCCATCAACGAGACAAAGGAGTCCGCATGTTGATTGTGACGACCAACGACCTGCCTGGCTACACAATCACCCGCGTGATTGGTGAGATCAACGGATTGACGGTTCGTACGCGAAACGTAGGAGCACAGATCGGTGCATCCTTCAAGGCCCTGGGTGGCGGTGAATTGCGAGGCCTCACCAAGCAGCTCCAAGAGGCACGCGAAGAGGCAGTGAATCGACTGAAAGAAGCTGCCGAAGCGGCAGGTGCCAACGCCGTACTCGCTATGCGCTACGACTCGAATGAACTCGCCGGCACCTTCCAAGAGATCCTCGCGTACGGCACGGCTGTCGTAGTCGAACCGGTCGCGTAGTCACGTCAAGGCATTCTCTAGTAGCCGTTCCACCATCCGTAGGCGTGGGGCGTGATGACGAGCGCTACGAGTACCCCGAGCACGAGACTTGAAGCGGTGAACCACTGACGCGTGCTTGAGTACGCAACTTGGCGACGCGTGCGCCTCATCCAGTCTCGCGGCGCCACGCTTGCAGTCTCAAGCACGTGGCCGAGCACGTGCACGGTCATGACCACAAACCAAAGTACGAAACTCGCACGGTGGACAAACCCGACCAGTTGACGCTGTGCCGGACCGAGATAGACGAGGGCGACACCTGACGCAAGAAGGACAACCGTCAGCACTATAAGTATCGGACCGAGCAGCCGCAAGAGCGTGGGTGGTGGTCCTTTTCGTTTGTACTGCGCATCCCCCGTGTAGTACTTGAAGAAGCGCCACGACGTCGAACCGATCTTGTAGAGGACTGGCGGGATCAATAAGGCACCGATGAAAACGTGTTCTACGAGAAGGTTCCCGATCCTCAAAATCGTGAGGCCTTCGAGGCCGAGCACGACAAAGATGACCACCGCGAGTGAGGCTGTCAGTCGCGCATTGCCCTCGACGCCACCCGTTGCCCGCACGGCACGGTGACGGCCGCGGCCAGTTGTCGTCAAGGAATTCACCCTTCTCACTTCCCAATCTTGTCGCTGCGACTCGTTCATCCCCGAGAAACCTTAAACAGCGCATCGATACGCAACCGAGGAACCATCTAAGAATTCTCTAAATGTCAAGTCCGCGTCGTTGCGTCAACGACGCGGCGGGAACTTTCGCAACCACCGGCGAACAAAAAATCCTTGACCACGAGGAGGAACAGACCTAGACCTGTATGTGGATGTCGTAGTTGTTACTTGGAATGTCCCCAACTTTCTAGGAGGAATGAACTATGCGTACGCCAACGAATCGAATCGGCATCGGAACCGGCTTGGCCGCACTGATATTGCTGGGGGGTGGCCTCGTCGGCCCATCCAGCGCCTACGGCGCCAAAGTCCCGAAGCTGTTCGTTTCGCCGAGCTCGGGGTTGAAGGGTGGTGAGACCGTGAGGGTCCACGGCACCGGCTTCAAACCGAAGGACAACGTCTACATCGTCCAGTGTCTCTCCACCGCCAAGGGCGCAGGCGAGTGCAACACGCTCGCTGCGATGCCGGTCACGATCAACGCGAAGGGTGATCTGCCCCTGACCAAGTTCCGTGTCATCGCTGGTCCTATCGGCAATGGGTCGTGTGGCACAACGAAGAAGAACCTCAAGTCGTGTGAAATCAGTGCGGGCAACGCCAGTGGCGGGGACTCGTCCACCGCTCGAATCGTCTTCAAGCTGAAGAAGTAAGAGGTATCCCTGACGAGTTGCATCGTCCACCAGGCTGTGCTGTTGCACTCGAGGTGGCGAGCGACATGGGTCAGGGCACGTCGGGCCTGCACGGCTGTTGTGTGACCTAGTCACGTAGTAGATACATGAGGCGAACGCTGCAAGGAGCATATGTCGGATTCGAGGGATGCGACCGGGTCTAATCCAGTGCTGAGTAGTGCCCCACCAATAGCGCGGGGGCACGGAATCGTCACCAATTTCGGGTTCGTGACCCTGCTCTCGTTGCTCTTCCTAACATTTCTCGACAACACAGTCATCAGCGCGGTGCTGGCGAACGTGCAATCCGAGCTCCACTCGAGCATCTCAGACCTTCAGTGGATCGTCGGTGGCTATTCGCTCGCCTTCGCCAGTTTGATGTTGACATGTGGCTCACTCGGGGACAACTTCGGTCGCAAGAAGGTGATGCTGCTGGGTGCGGGGATCTTCTGCGTCGGATCAGTGGTCTGTGCGGTGTCGACGTCATCGGCCGAGCTAATCATTGGCCGCGTGGTGATGGGGATTGGAGCCGCTGGCTCCGAGCCGGGCACGCTCTCGATGATTCGCCATATTTATCCAGAGCGCCGACGTCGGGCGCGAGCTCTTGGCGCGTGGGCCGCGGTCTCGGGCCTCGCATTGGCTATGGGACCCGTCCTGGGCGCGACCCTGGTCGGTATCTGGTCATGGCGGGCAGTCTTCTGGTTCAATCTGCTCTTCGGGTCACTCGCGCTGGTGTGTGCGGCGCTCTTTCTTCCCGAAAGTTCCGATCCGAGTCGCTCTCGCCCCGATTTCGCGGGCTTCATCCTCGCCTCGGTGACGCTTGGTTCAGCCACGTTCGCCACGATTCAAGGTGAGACGGCCGGCTACATGGCGTCGAACATCATCACCCTCTACGTCATAAGCGTTGTCGCACTCATCGGCTTCGTGATGGTTGAGCGCGCGGTGAAGAACCCGATGTTGAATCTGGGGTTCTTTCGTCGACGGGCGTTCACGGGGTCTACTATCGTCGCCTTCGCCAGCTACTTCTCAATCTTCTCCATCTTCTTTTTCGTGGCGCTCTATCTCGAGGTGGTCGCGTCAGTCGCTCCCTACGATCTCGCACTTGATTTCCTACCCTTGCTCACCGGCATGGTCGTCGCCTCGATCTTCACTGGACGGTGGATAGGCCGGGTAGGCACCAGAGTGCCAATGATGAGTGGATGTCTCATTGCCGCGCTTGGCGTCATCCTCACCGATGCACTCATTGCACCGCACGCGGGAATCTCCAATGTGGGCTGGACCATGGGAATCGCCGGCATCGGATTTGGCATCCTCGTCGTGCCGGTCACGTCCTTGGCCCTCACCAGTTTGCCCGCCGCGCATTCGGGAATGGCCGCCTCGACCACCAACACCAGTCGAGAACTCGGTGCGGTCGCTGGTGTGGCGATCCTGGGTTCGATCGTCAACGGCCAATTGACGGTGAATTTAACAAATCAGTTGATCGCCATTGGCATACCTGAGTCGTACCGGGCCCAGATCATCGCCGCGGTTACCACGGGCTCGATCAACGCACAAGAAAAGGGCCTCAGTGGAAAGACCAGTGCCGCCGTCCAAGCCATCATCGACAAAGTCGTCGCCGCGGCCTACCAGGCGTTCACCCACGGCCTCGATTTCGCGCTCGGTATCTCGTTCTTTCTCCTGATCGGTTCCGCGGCACTCTCGTACTACACCGGCACGAACGAACGAGCCGTACCGTTTGAAGCACTTGATCCGACGCTCGCGAGCGAGTCCTAGCGACGACCTCGACGTGGCGCACCTTGTGTCATTGGTGAAGGGCGTGGACTTCGCCGCGCATGGTCTCGGGTGCGCTTTGAGTGAGCACGACCACTCCCGCACACATCGCGGCGAACCCGGCCCAACCGAGCCCACTGCTCACGAGACCGCTGCGTAAATGCTCCGCGTACAACCACACGCCAAGGACAACGCTCACCACCGGATCGACAATCACGATGAAGGGCTGTGAGATCTTGAGCGGACCAACGTGCAGCGCCGCTTGTTCGGCGAACAGCCCGAGTACTCCCCCGAGCACAAACGCGTAGAGCGGCCAGCGCAAAAGTGTGCCGCCAATCCCCACCGCCGCGATTGTGTCCGTCACAGCCTTGATGAACGTCGCCTCGAGTGCCCACAACACACCAGTCGCTGCTCCCAGCAGTCCCGCGCGTCGCGACGGCGATCCTCGAAGGGCCGCCACGACGAGGACTGCCGCGACACCGACACTCCACGCGACCGGCGCGGTCCACGCCGAGGATCGAGGTACCACGGCAACACCGCTGGGCGAGGTCGCAATCAAGAACGTCGCCAGCCCTCCACAGGTGACCAACGCCGCAAGCCACGTCACCGCGCGAATCTTCTGGTGGATCCAGAACTGACGCACCAGCAACGCCATCACGAGTTCGCTCACGAGTATTGGCTGCACGAGCGACATTGGTCCAAAGTGCAGGGCCAGAGCCTGGAAGATGAGTGATCCCGTCAACGCCACCCAGCCAAAGAGCCACAGGGGTTGACGCACGAGATGCATCGCGAGAGCCCACGCCCGTAAGCGTTGTCCGCCACGGGTACTCGCAATGTGTTGAGTCGCCACCGCAATGGCATTCGAGAGAGCCGTTGCGGCACCGAACAGGACCGCCAGACCCTGGTCGAGGCCGATCGCAGCGTGCATGATGCTTACGCTAGGTCACGCTGGATCTGCGCCACAGGTCCCTCGACACACAAGTGACGCCTCGACCCAGATCGAGCAACTACTCGATCGGTTCATAGCGTGCGGTGAAGTGGCGAAGTGTCGCGGGCTCATAGACCATGCGATAACCCGGGAGCGACGAGGCTCGTGCCGCCACGGCACTCACGACCTCGATGACGTAGTCGATGTGACTTTGCGTGTACGTACGCCTCGGAATCGCGAGACGCACCAGTTCCATGGCGGCAGGCTTCTCGCTTCCATCAGGCTGACGACCAAACATCACCGAGCCGATCTCACACGCACGAATACCGCCAACTTGATACAGCGCGACGGCGAGTGACTGTCCGGGATACTCGAGGGGCGCCACGTGGGGCAACAGTGCCTTCGCGTCGAGATACACCGCGTGTCCGCCAATCGGCATCACCACCGGCACCCCAGCGGCGTGAAGCGCCTCGCCCAGATATGCGGTTGACTGGATGCGGTAGCGCAAGTAGTCGGGTTGTACCGCTTCTTTCAAACCCTGGGCAATCGCTTCGAGATCGCGACCGGCGAGACCGCCGTACGTGGGGAAACCTTCAGTGAGTATCAGCAGATTGCGACACTTCTCGGCGAGCGCGTCATCGTTCATCGCAAGCCAACCACCGATGTTCCCAAACGGGTCTTTCTTCGCACTCATGGTCATTCCATCGGCGAGTGACGCCACTTCTCGAACAATGTCAGCGACGTCACGATCACCCTGACCCGGCTCACGCTCGTGGATAAACCAGGCATTCTCCGCAAAGCGACACGCGTCGAGGAAGAATGGCACTTCGTATCGGTGACAGATCTCACTCACCCCTCTGATGTTGGCGAGCGAGACGGGCTGACCGCCGCCGGAGTTGTTCGTGATCGTCAAGAACACCGCCGGCACATCAGCGGCGCGCGTGGACAAGAGGTCCTCAAGGGCACCGAGGTCCATGTTGCCCTTGAAG
This sequence comes from Acidobacteriota bacterium, assembly GCA_019352095.1. GTDB lineage: Bacteria > Actinomycetota > Acidimicrobiia > Acidimicrobiales > RAAP-2 > RAAP-2. The sequence continues at coordinate 2,718 of JABBNY010000068.1, read as the reverse complement.
GGATGAAGGTTCGAGGGGTCACGCCCTTCTGCAATGAGCAGGTCGAGCGCCTCGGCACCGGATGCTTCGACGTTGGCCCGGGTGGTATCGAAGTGCGTATTGTTCGGAACCACCTTTCCGGGTCCCCCAATCACCGAGAAGAGGATCTTCTCAGCAGCACGACCCTGGTGCGTGGGGATGATGTGCTCGAAGGGGAAGAGCTCCTTGACGCCCGCTTCGAAGCGGAACCACGATGGAGAACCGGCATAGCTCTCGTCACCGTGTTGGATGGCCGCCCATTGATCTCGCGACATCGCACCGGTGCCCGAATCCGTGAGCAGGTCAATCAGAACATCTTCGGCGTGCAGATTGAACACATTGAACCCACATTCTTCAATGGCCCCAGCTCGCTGTTCGCGAGTCGTCATATGCAGTGGTTCGACAGAGTGGATTCGAAAAGGCTCGATAATGGTGCGAAAGTTGTATTCCATTTTGCGATGGTAGATGCTCGGGGCGTAACGAACTTTGTGACTTAAGTCACACATCGCGCCGCTTTACCCGCCGAGAAACTTCCGCCAAGCACGACGGCGACGCGCTGGCGCCCGACACCCGATGGTTCGTGCGCTCGTAGTGCGAAATCAAGTCTCGAGTGCCGACCACTCCTCGTCCCACGTACGCACGTCGAAATGCCCACAGCACTTACGATGCAGTTGAGAACTTCGAGGGGAATCATGGAGACACCGGTGAATACGAGAGTCGCGACCAAGGCCGTGATGTGGCTAGTGGTTGTGTCCGTCTTCATCGTGCTGCCGGGCACCCTCGGGGCCGCGACACCACGACCCCTCGTCCTCAATGCGGACGGGTTCGGTGCCGTTCACCTCGGAGCGCGCGAATCCGCCGTCTATGCGAAGTTGTCGCACATTCTTGGAAGACCAACGATTCCAGTCGCACAGACGCCTGCGCTCGACCTCTGCGGGGTGGGCGCCATGGCGTCGTGGCACGCATTCAGCGTCTATTTCAATCACCAACATCTCGTTGGTCTCTCGCTTGGTCCCGGCAAAGAACCATCTGGCGAAACGTCACGCGGGCTGCGCCTCGGCGATACCCTCAAGCGGGCCCGTTCCTTGTATGGGACTTCACTCAGAACCTCGGGCAACAACGGTGGCGCCTGGTACATCGCGACCAACAAGGGACGCATCGACGGATTTCTCTCCCCGAGCGGTGCACACGCGCAGGGCCCAACTTCGCGGATTCTCACGATTGATGTTGGCAACGTAGGATGCCCTGCGATGTCGCCATGAGTCGCACGCAAGTGGCGTTCACCAGTCGAGGCGTCGGCGAACAGAATGATCGATAGGCCTTGAGTGACCGGGTGCGAGTTGGTGGGCCCCCTAGGATCACCGAACCAGTCCGAGCCACACGGTGATCACCGTCAGAACGTCTCGTGACCTACCGCTTCCTTGCGCGAATCTCCGCCAACCGCACACGAATGAGCTGTTCGACCAAGTCATCAGGCAGTGGTGCGGCCACGGAGAATCGAAGCGCACTCTTCGAATGTGAGAATGCATCCAGCTCCTTCGACAATTTTTCGAGAACTGATCCACTAAAGGGCAAGTAACTCATGTGGTTCTTGAACGACGCAAAGCCGCACACCACTCCACCGTCGACGCGAAACGCCGGTACTCGGTACGAAATGCACTGCTCGGCTTCGGGGAGAATTCTCAGGATTGTTGTGCGAAGTCGCTCGAGAACTGCACGCTGACGCGCGGGCACGCCCTTTAGGTATCGATCGATCTCAGCATCGCTCACAGTGCATCCATCATCGACAAGAACGCAGACTGACCGTGTCCCAGGTAGTCCGCGATACTCAGTCTCTTCGCCATACTCCCCCAACCATTTTGGTGCCCCCGGCAGGATTCGAACCTGCGCACACGGTTTAGGAAACCGATGCTCTATCCCCTGAGCTACGAGGGCGGGACTTGCGCGCGAACCTCCGCGGATAGTTCCGCGCGTAAATCGACCTTCAGCCTACGCCCTGTGCGTTCTTAGTTGGTTCGCTACACCCTTCGGAGCGCATCTGCGGTGATTCTTTGACTCGCCATCAGGGTGCACCCCTCCTAAAGAGTCACAGCCCTGGCGTACGCTGAGTATGTGCACCACCGGTGCTGTTTGACACAGTGGTTGTTGGTAGCGCCCGTGGCGTTGGCGGACAAGGAGAGGTATGACGGATCGGCCATCAGGCGCCATAGAGTTGTACCAGACCAATGACGGATCGATCGAGATCGATGTTCGTACGGATGGTGACACTGTGTGGCTAACTCGCCAGCAGATGGCTCTCCTGTTTGATCGAGATGTGAAGACTATTGGTAAACACATTGGTAACGCTGTCCGAGAAGAGCTCGCGGATGTGGCAACTGTCGCAAAATTTGCGACAGTTCAACTCGAGGGAGAACGGACCGTCGAACGGCAAGTCGAGCACTACAACCTTGACATGGTGCTCTCCGTCGGCTACCGAGTCAAATCTTCCGAGGGAATCCGTTTCCGCCGCTGGGCGACCGGAGTCCTCAAGGACTACCTGGTCAAGGGGATGGCACTCAACGATCGGCGTCTTGAACAGCTCGGATCAATTGTGCGGGTTCTGTCCCGCTCGGACGATGAGCTCATTTCCGGTGTCGCTGATGTACTGGCCGGCTACGTGCCCGGACTGCGTCTGCTACGCGAGTACGACGATGGGTACAT
>JABBNY010000067.1 GCA_019352095.1 Acidobacteriota bacterium | reverse complement strand
CCACAGACACGAGGCATCGAAGAGCCAATTGAGTCCGGCCCAGGTGAACGCCCACCACAGTGTGCGACGGTTATTGATGAGCAGCGTGATCCGATCTGCAACTTTGCCCAGGAGACTCGAGATTCGATCGGGATCGAGGGCCGGGATGTGGCGAGTAGCGGCGCGCAACCAGGCATCGGCGTGACGCTGCCCCCTTGTGATCAGGAGAATTGTTCCAAAGAAAGCGAGGAGAAGAAAGACCCCGACGAGGGCGGCGAAACCGTAGAGCGGATTGAAGCCTCGAAGGGGGATCGAGATCACAAGGGCGAGCCAAAAAATGATATTGAGAACGACCGCCGATCCGCTACCCTGAGCAGCGAGCCCGAAGGCGTTGGTCTCTTTGGGGACGCCGAGTTCGTTGAAAATCCGATAGCTGAGGGCTCCCGCCGGCGCGGTACCCCCGGGGACCACGTGGCCGATCGCCAATCCGGCGAGGTTGACACGAAGCGTGTTGAAGCGACTCGGGGAGTACGGAAACATCACCGTGCGCGTCAACTCCACGTAGGCGTACAGGGCGGCCATCTCGAAGAGGACCCCGAGGATCACAATGAGCGGATTCAGTTGGGCAAGCAAGTGCAATGACGAGTGCGCCGATGCGAATTGGGGGAGAACGAAGTACTCAAAAACGAAGACTAGTGATCCGACGCTCAAAATGATGCGTATCTCGCGCGGCATCGAGAACCGCTTTTTGGGAGGGGCGTCAGACATAAATCTTGTTTAAACGCGTGCCTTTCCAAGGTCTGCGAGGGAAAACCGTCGTTGTGAGTCTAGGTGAGTTCGGTAGAATTGTCCGATGCGAACTCTCGTTGTGGTGCCCACCTATAACGAGATTTTGAACATTGAATCGATGCTTCGCACCTTGCGCGAAGTGGTTCCCGAGACCAACATCCTGGTCGTCGACGACGGTAGCCCCGACGGCACCGCCGAGCGTGCTCAGGAGATCGCCGGTGAGCTCGGATCGATCGAGGTACTGCGCCGCGCGAAAAAGAGTGGATTGGGTGGCGCCTACCGAGCGGGGTTTGCGTGGGGGCTCGAGCGAGAATTTGATCATTTCGTGGAAATCGACTGTGATTTCTCCCACGATCCCCGAGTGCTGCCGACGTTGCTAGCCGCCGCACAGGGCCACGAAGTGGTGATCGGTTCTCGTTACGTGCCGGGCGGGACGATCCCCCAATGGGCTCTTTCGCGTCGGCTGCTCTCTCGCGGAGGGAACCAGTACGCGTCACTCATGCTGGGCCTGGGTGTAGCTGATTCAACGTCGGGGTACCGTGTGTACTCGGCCTCCGCCCTCACCAAGATCGACTTTCGCTCGGTACACGCCGACGGATACGGCTTTCAGATCGAGATGACCTATCGAGCGAAGCGCGGTGGCGCCTCCATCGTCGAGGTGCCGATTTCGTTCAATGACCGTGAATTCGGTGACTCAAAGATGTCGAGCGCAATAGTTGTCGAGGCGCTCTTCCTGGTCACCAAATGGGCGCTCGAACGCCCCTTTGGTGACCGGCGACACTAGACGCGATCGATCAAGACCGCCGACAGGACGCTCGCCAGTTTGTCTCGGGTCTCTTCGCGTTCGGCAATCGGATCAGACTCGCTGACTATTCCAGCACCCGCCCAGGCTTCGAATTCGCTACCTCGAACCATAAGTCCTCTGATGCCGACCCACCATTCGCCGTCACCGTTCGCGTCAATCCAGCCAATGGGACCTGCGTAGTGGCCACGATCATGTTGTTCGAGGCGCCCGATGAGTTCATAGGCGCTGGTTCGTGGGATTCCGCCCACGGCAGCGGTGGGGTGCAGTAGCCGCAGCACCGCCAGTGCGTCGGGGGCCGCATCAGCAGTGCTCGATGAGCCCTTGATCCACGTGCCGAGGTGCGCCACCGTTCGAAGGGCCACGATCGAGGGGCTGGGGTCGGCGGCGACGTCGTCGTAGGAGTTGGCGAGGATGTTGACGATGTCGTCGACCAGCACGGCGTGTTCGTGGAGATTCTTCGTGCTACCGAGCAACCAGTTCTGGTAATCATCAGGCGCAGCACTCGCTGGGAGGGCAATGGTGCCGGCCAGGGGATGACACTGCACGGTTCCTCCCTGGCGGCGTGCGAGGAGTTCAGGACTCGCTCCGAGGTAGCGCCACCCGTCACCGATCGGCATGCTGTAAATCGTGCAATTGGGCTCGCGCTGACGCAGCCGTTGAGCGATGGCGGCCGGGTCGAGGGGTTCGAGCACAGACCCCAAGACCGCGCGGGCCAGTACCACCTTGTCGATCTCTTTTCGGCGCAGGATCTCAACGGCGAGCGCGACATTGTGCGCGTATTCGTCGGGAGTTGGCTGATAGGTGATGGAGCGCACATGCTGAGTCTCTTGCAGTGGTGTGCTCACCTCATCAAGCAGCGCACGCCAACCGTCGTCGCCGTTGAGTGCGGTGAGCCAGGTCCCTCCGCCTTTGAACTGCGTGAGTGCAAAGCGTGCGACGTTCAACTGAGTGGATGCGGACCGGTCAAAGGGGAGCGAAGAGAATGCGACGATGCCTGTCCCATCGGGTCCTTGTTCACCAACGAGCTCGTGCTCTCCAAGTTGTGCGACGACGTTCGAGGAGTGTTCGAGACCTTGTTCGAGCTTGATGGTGAGCACACTGCCACCAAAGCCCGCTCTGATCACATCAGCGCTCTCGACGAGCCACCCGTCTCTCGCGGCGAGGGCACGAATAGTGTCGAGCGTGAGCCGTTCAGCCGCGCTTCGTACGAACTTCATTGGAACCTCGTTGCGAGAAATTGTTGGCTTAGACCGCCCATCACTTTTCGATGGTTGACTGCGGTGAATCCCGCGTGGTTGAGCATGGCGACGATTGTGGGTGATGGGGGAAGGTACGCCGTTGACTTGGGCAGGTAATGGTACGCGGCACGGTCTGACACGAGCGAGCCAATGAAGGGGACGATGCGACGGAACCAGAGTCGAAATCCCGCCCGAAGCAAGCCCGACTCGGGCTCGGCGACCTCCAAGAGTGAGATCCGACCGCCGGGTCGGGTGACGCGGGCCATCTCGGCGAAGGTTGCCGCTAGATCAGTGAAGTTTCTCAGGGCGTAGCCGCAGGTGATGCCGTCAAAGGCGCCCGAAGCGAAGGGCAGCATGGAGGCGTCCGCTTGCACTCGTTCGGGCATGTTGCGTCCCGCGTGGAGCATCCCGTAGCTGAGGTCGGTGGCCACTGGGTGGTGGCCCTGGCGGGTGAGTTCTCGGGTGAAGTCTCCCGTACCAGCGGCGATATCGAGCACCACGCTGCTGTGGGGTAGGCGAAGGTCGGCGACGGCACGGCGGCGCCATCTCGAGTCGAGGCCGAAGGTCATGAGTTTGTTGACGAGTTCGTAGCGTGGCGCGATCGAATCGAACATGGCTCGAACTTGGCGCGTCTTCTCCTCACCGTGGGGGAGTGGGGTAGTGGGCACGCCTATCAAACGTAGTAGCGAAAGAGGACCTGAGCGACGCACGAAGGCTTCTGGGCTCCCTTTTGCTCAACCGTCACGTCGAGCGCGACCTGGACGCCACCGGTGACGGGCTCGACCGAGGCCAGCGTCGCACCCGCCCTCACTTCAGCGCCCACCTGCACTGGACTCGTGAATCGCACTTTGTTCGTGCCGTAGTTCACGCCCATGGCGACCCCGTCAACCTTCATGACACCACCGAGCAGGACTGGGATCAGTGAAAGCGTGAGGTATCCGTGAGCGATTGTGTGGCCGAACGGACCCGCCGCCGCTCGTTCGGGATCGACGTGAATCCATTGGTGGTCTCCGGTGGCGTCGGCGAACAGATTCACTTGTTCTTGGGTGACGCTGCGGTACTCGGAGTAACCGAGGTGGGTGCCGACGAGCGCTGGCAATTCGTCGAGTGAGTGAACATGCGTGGTCATAATTACCTCCAAGTAGACACTAATCTTTCACCTTGATCGCAGATGACGAGGGCGGTGGGGACCCTAGGATTGTCACGTGCAACGCGACCATTACGGTGAACATCACCGCAAAATCTCCGATGGCTGGATTCGAGCTTCGATCTTTGGCATGAGCGACGGACTCGTGACGAACGTCTCGTTCATTCTTGGATTCGCGGGTGCCAGTCCGGCGCACAGCGTTGTACGACTGGCGGGGCTGGCGTCGTTGGTCGCGGGCAGTTTCTCTATGGGTAGCGGCGAGTACCTCTCCATGCGAGCGCAAAAGGAACTCTTCGAGTACGAGATCGATGTGGAACGACGTGCGTTACAAGAGTTCCCCGCCGCTGAAGAGCAAGAACTTCGCGAACTCTTTGAATCACGCGGCATTCACGGTGAACTCGCCGAGCGCCTGTCGGCGGACTTGATGAGAGACCCAGATCTGGCACTGCGCACGCACGCGAGAGAAGAACTCGGCATCGACCCTTCCGCCACGGGTTCTCCACTGGGCGCAGCACTCGGTTCCTCAGCGTCGTTTGCCGTGGGTGCCCTCGTGCCGCTCGTACCGTGGCTCGTGAGTTCTCATGGCAACGACATCGTTGGATCGATCATCCTCGCCGCCGTAGGCTCGGCAACGCTGGGTGGAGCAATTGGCTGGTTCACCAAACGCGGTACCGTGCGATGGTCACTGCGTCAGATGGTCATCACCGCGGTCGCGGCGGCGGTTACCTTTGGTATCGGGCGTCTCGTCGGTGTGCGTTAGTCGCGCACGAAGCGGATCAATTTGTCTTCTCGTTGGAGGGTGAAGCCCAGGGACTCGTAGAGTCGTCGTGCGCCCATGTTCGACTTGTCAACGAAAAGCACCACGTCGTTGACCCCTTTTCGGCGAAGGACGTCAAGTCCTTGGGTCACCATGACCTTGCCGAGTCCTTGACCCTGGAAGTTGGGCGAGACCGAGATGACGTAGATTTCACCGAATCGGTCCGGGTGCAACTCGTGGACCTTGGTCCAACATGATGCAGCGACCTGGCCATCGATCTCCAGGATGAGAAATCCTGAGGGATCGAACCAGGGTTCATGGGTGCGTTCGTCGAGATCCACAGGCAGCCACGCGCCCTGTTCGGGATGATCGGCGAAGGCGGCGTTGTTCTGGGCCAACCACGCCGAGTCGTCGCGGCCTGATTCGAAATTGCGAAGTCGTGCGTGGGCGGGCACGTCCACCACCGGCACGGGCAGGCGCAGCTGGAGCAATTGCAGTGTTCGAACGACGTCACCTTCGCAGTTGTCACTCGAGCCTCGTGTCCACCAGTCGATGATCTCGTGTTCCTTCAACAACAAATTGAGCAGATCACGATCAAAACCGCCGCCACACATCTCGAGCGTGGGCATTTTTGTGCCGTTGAGCAGGGCGTACTGCCCAAGGACATCTCCCTCGTACTTCAGGTAATGCACGCCCTTCCACCCGTGGACAACAATTCGCCGCCGACCTTCGTCAAGCGCCTCTCGTCCCAGTGCCACTTCGGTGCGATTCAAGAGATTGAGAACCTCCAGGCGCTCGTCATCGTTGAGGGTCGTCGTGCGGGTCCACGAGTCGTTCATGTTCGAAGGTTACCGTTCGGCTACTTGATTCGTGATGCGACGCGGTTAAGTCGGCGAAGAAGGGTTCCAATCGAGCGCTCGGCCGCCACCAATTCGCTGTAGACGTCACTCTCCATCGCCGCACCCTCGTGCTCGACCAGGGTAGTGATGCGAACTGACAACTCACTCATGGTCGAAGTGATGGTGTTGAGTTCGTTCTGAAGTGACACTGCAGCGCCTTTCGGGGTGCGCGCGGTTTCGCGCTGGCGCATACTGTAATGGTCTGTGACACCTAGAACCGCTCTCGACCCGCTGACACGTCTTGAGTGGTCTCGAATCACCGCTCGGGGTTCGGAGACTGAACAGTTCCTCCAAGGTCAAGTGAGCCAGGACGTCACGCTCGCCGACGCGAACGGTGTGTGGACACTCGTGCTCTCCCCGACGAGCGAGGTCGTAACATCGGCGCTGCTGCGGCGAAGTGATGACTACTTCGAGCTCATCGTAGCGAGCCAGGTCGGTGAACGCACTTTGTCGCGGCTCGCACGGTTTCTGCTTCGCACCGACTGCCAGCTCGAGCTCGGGGTGGCTCACGAAGGACCCTTGGCGACGATCGGTGAGCAGGTCCTCGGTGGTGTGCCCGGTCCTAATGAGTTCGCGAAGGACCTCACCCCTCAGTGCTTCGGCAGCAATTTCGTCGCGACTACCGTGTCGTTTTCCAAGGGATGCTTCACGGGTCAAGAGCTCGTGGGACGCCTCGACGCTCGTGGCGCGGTCGTGCCGTGGCGATTGGTGCACTGTGAAGGACCGTCGATCGAGCGACTGGAAGAGGTCCTTTGCTCAAAGGGCCCCGAGGGCCCACAGGGTGTCACAACGGCCGTCGCCGGGCCAGAGGGGGTGGTGGCATTGGGATTCGTGCACCGGAGTGCTCTCAACGAGGGCGCCCTCGATCACTACAGCGACGTCAAGGTAAGCGCAATTGCTTGAGTGCAGGAATCACCTGCAATTAGCCTTGGTCCAAGGAGGCACTTCGTGCGGTTCAACACTGAGGGACTGTTCATCAAGGTTTCGGGAATAACGAGCGAACAGGACGCGCTGTTCTGCATCGGGTTGGGCGCCACCGCGGTAGGTTTCGAGTTCGGTCCGACCCCGCGCAGGATCTCGCCTAACGACGCGCACGACATCGTGCGCCGGCTTCCTCAGGGTTCTCTCTCCATTGGTGTTTTTCACAATGAGATGCCTCAACGAATAGTCGAGATCGTCAACACCCTGGGATTGTCGGGCGTTCAGATTGAAGGCCCCATGACCAGGACGTCACTGAGTTATGTCGCCGAGCGTGTCAATACCGTCATTCGGGCGCTGCCCTCTGGGGCCGAGGTATTGAACAGTGATCCGTTGGAGGGGGTCGACTATTTCCTCTTGCCCGAATCTGACGACCTCGACGCTCTCAACGCGTGCCTTCAGGTCTTCCAGGACGCCACCCTCCGTACACCCCTCATCGCCTCAGGCGGACTCGATTCATCGAACGTTGTCGAAGTGGTCCAGAACTACCCCGTGTGGGGCGTTGACGTCCGTGCCGGGGTCGAGCTTGAACCCGGCGTGAAGGATCCGGTTCTCCTGGGCGAGTTCATTGCGAATGCGCGCTGGGCGTACGACAATGCCTACGTCGCACATCACCATGATGAATGGCCGAGTATCTAGCCCTGATAGCGGCGAAACACGACACTGCCGTTGTGCCCGCCAAACCCGAAGGAGTTGGAGAGGATGACATCGAGGTCCAGTGCGCGAGGTTCGTGCAGGACTACGTCGAGACCAACGGCCGGATCCACCTCAGTCGTACCGGCGGTGGGTGGGATGGTCTGGTTCAGCAGCGTCATCACTGACGCAACACCCTCGAGCGCTCCCGCGGCGGCCAGCGAATGACCAAGATGCCCCTTGATTGAGGTCACCGGAGGCGGTGTGTCACCAAACACATGATGCACGGCAATTGACTCGGCGAGGTCATTGAGGGGGGTGGAGGTGCCGTGGGCATTGATGTGCGACACATCTGCGGGTGTGATGTCAGCGTCGCGCAGCGCCAGTTCCATGCAGCGCGTGGCGCCGTGTCCGGAGGGATCTGGTGCAGTGATGTGGTGGGCATCGGCCGTTGAAGCGGCCCCGATGATCTCGGCGAGGATCGTGGCACCGCGGGCCATGGCGTGTTCCCACTCTTCGAGCACCAAGATGCCCGCACCCTCACCCATCACAAAACCGTTTCGGTTGGTGTCGAACGGACGCGACAACCCTTCGTTGCTCAGTGCGGTCATGTTGCGAAATCCCGCTTCGGCGATCTCAACCATGACCGCTTCGGCGCCACCGGCGACCGCCACGTCACAGCGCCCGGACGCTACGAGGCGCGCGGCATTACCAATGGCGTGGGTGCCAGCCGCGCAGGCCGTCGTCACGGTTTCGGCCGGTCCGCCGAGCCCGAAGCGCATCGATACCGCCGCAGTTGCGGCGTTGGGCATCATCATGGGAACGAGGAACGGCGAGACCCGGTCGGGTCCCTTCTCGTTCAAGATACGATCCTGCTCGAGGATGGTCTGCAATCCACCTATGCCAGTGGTGACGATGCTGCCGGCATCAACGAGGGGACCCTCGAGACCACTTTGTCGCCACGCCTCGTCGGCCGCCATGAGCGCGAAGAGGGTGAACTGATCAAAGCGACGCAACTCTTTGGGCCCACCAATGTGGGTGGGGTCGAAGGCGGGCACGCGCTTTGATGCCGGTGCCACGTCCTTGAGCAAGGCTTGCCAGAGAGCGTCGATACCGACACCCGCGCAGGTAATGGCACCGAGGCCGGTGACTGCTACGCGGCGCCCCGCGATGGGACCCGATGGAGATACGCCGACGTGCACTACAGCTTGGCGTACACGAGTTCGAAGGCTTCGCCGACGGTACGGATTTCTTTAAGTTCATCTTCAGCGACTTCAATGTTGAACGTCTCTTCGAGGGCCATCACCAGCTCCACCAGGTCGAGGCTGTCCGCGCCAAGGTCTTCGAATGAAGTCTCCATGGTTACTTGGTCTGGCTTCACGGCAAGAACCTCTACGGCGTTGTCGGTGAATTTCGAAAAGGCTTCGTTACGGTCCATGGATTACCCCTTATTTTCTGTCGCTCAATGCTACTAAATCGACTTAACGACCTCTGGGATTTAGAGGCCCATCGCCAGACCGCCGTCGATCGGGATGACCGCGCCGGTGATGTAGCGCGCATCGTTACTCGCAAGAAACCCGACAACACCAGCGATATCAGCCGGTTGTCCGATGCGCCCCATTGGTATCAACGCCGCCATCTGGTCCTTCGCGACACCGAGGTCACTCGTCATCTCGGTCTCGATGAGCCCCGGTGCCAGGACGTTGACGGTCACGCCTCGCGTGGCGACTTCTTTGGCCAGCGCGCGCGCGAGTCCCATGAGACCCGCTTTGGCTGCGGCGTAATTCGCCTGACCCGGCACACCAATGAAGGGGCTGACTGAACTGATGAAGATGATCGAACCCGAGCGGGCGCGCACCATTGAGGCCATCGCTGCTCGCGCGGTGTAGAAGGCTCCGTCGAGGTCGGTGGCGATGACGTCGTGCCACTGTTCGTCGGACATTCTCATTGCCAATCCATCGCGCGTGACGCCTGCGTTCACGATCGCAGCGTCGACGGGCCCAAGTTCAGCCACGGCCCGACGCACGGCCTCATTGACCTGCACCGAATCGGCGACGTCAACGGCGAGCGACAGCGCGCAGCCTTCGGGTGATGCGCCCGAGCGTGACAGTGCGCTCACGCGATCGCCGTGGTCCAAGAAATACTGGGCGATTGCAGCGCCAATGCCTCGACTGGCGCCGGTGACAAGGATATGACGATTCATAGTGATAGCTCCTGAAGGTCGCTGAGGATGGCGGGTGCGAACTGCTGGTCGAAGGTGCGGATACGTTTGGTGAGACCCGTGAGGACTGCACCGGGCGGCATCTCAATCGTAGAAATGACTGACGCGGGCAGCGCCAGGGTTGCGTCAAGAAATTGGACGGGCGAGGTCAACTGGCGAGACAGAAGCTCGCGCCAGTCGTCAGCGCTGGTGTGGAATTTACCGTCGACGTTTGCGACCAAGACCGCGTTGGTCGAGTGCCACTGGATGCTCGAGAGCGACTCGTCGAGTTCGCGCTGGGCCGGCGCCATGAGCGGGGAGTGGAATGCTCCGCCGACGTTGAGCGGCGTCGCTCGTCGCCACCCCAGTTCTTTGTGGCGTGCGAGGAGGTCATCAAGGCCCCCTCGGGTGCCACTGACGACTATCTGACCTGGTCCATTGATGTTGGCGACCCAGACATCCTCCAGGCCGTCGAGCGCCTCGCGGGCGCCCTCGTCACCCCCCATCAGTGCGATCATCGAACCTTCACGAAGGGCCGCAGCGCGCTGCATCGCAGCACCACGCGTTGCGATCAAGCGCGCACCGTCGTCGAGGCCCACCAGCCCACTCGCGACCAACGCGGTGAACTCTCCGAGACTGTGTCCGAGCAGGTAGCGCGGTCGCACCCCGAGATCGAGTAGTTCGAGATAGCCAACGAGTGACAGTGCGAAGGTCGCAAGCTGGGCATGGTCGGTGCGAACGGCGTCAACGTCTGTGGCACTGGTGAGAATGGTCTCGACATCGAGGCCCGACTCTTCGCTGATACGCGCGATGATCGACCAGTGACGCGAGCTTCGCCACGCCTCTCCCGCGCCAGCGCCGATGGAACCTTGCCCGGGAAAGAGCGCGACGACGTCGTCGCGAAAGGGGAGTTGTGAATCAAACATCCTTCTAAGGTAACAGCGTGCCCGGAGTGGGACTCGAACCCACACACCCTCTCGAGTAAAGACTTTTGAGGCCTCCGCGTCTGCCGATTCCGCCATCCGGGCTGCGGCGACAACGGTAGCAGCAAACCTAAGGTGGGTGCTATGGAGTTGACGCTGCATCGAGAGGTGGTGACACTGCGAGATCAGGTGCGCGCCGCCCACCAGTACCACGTCACGCGCACGCGGCTCTTTGTACGTCTTGAGCACGACGGTGTCGTTGGTTACGGCGAAATAGCACCGCAGCCTGTGGCGCTGAACGGTGACCCGGGCGTGGGGGAGGTCATCCAAGAGCTCGACGGCTACGTGCTGAGCCAGCTCCAGTCGGCGCTCGAGCGCGAAGGGTGCCTGCCGTCGTGGACGCGAATGGCCCGTTTCGCGGGTTCGCGACCCAGCAGTCCTCCCGCGGTCACCGTTGTTGAGATGGCACTGCTCGACCGGGAACTTCGAAGCGAGAGTCGTTCCATCTACGATCTCTGGCCCGAGAACTTCAACACCCCCCTACAGGGGACCGTATCGCTCCTCGACGACGAGGCGTGGAACATTTCAGAGAAGTGGGCGCGACTACGAGTGAAGACGGCACCGGGTTCATTGAGCGTAGGAGCCCGTGAACGACTGGCGGCGCTGTTGGTTCCGGTGCTCGTCGACTTCAATTGCTCCGCGTCAACGGTTGACGAGGTGGTCGCGCATGTACAGAGCATTCGCGAGTACGCGACAGTGTCGGCGGTTGAGCAGCCCTTTGCGCCGGGAAACGTCATAGACCACGCGACCTTGGCGGCACGCATTGACATCCCGGTCAGCATCGACGAGGGCGTACGCAGTCAGCGAGATCTCGAGCAGATCATTCGCTACGACGCGGCGAAGATGGTCTGCATCAAACCCGCGCGCGTCGGTGGTTACGCCAATGCGCGCACGATGATCGAACTGGCGCGATCGAAGGGCCTGCGACCCTACGTCGGCGGCTTCTTCGAATCTCGGTTCGCTCGACACGTCAATGGCGTCTTGAGCCGTCATCTGGTGAGCGAACCGAGCGACATCGATATCGTGGCGTCGCATGTGCTGGACGAGGTTGAGCGCACCGAGGGGGGATTCGGGTTGATACCTTCGCCCAGCACCCTCGCACGTGCGGTAGTGGTGGCGTCGTTCGCCTGAGGCGCTCGGTCGAGGCGGTGACGCCACCACTACACCGTAACGTTCGACTACGTGGAGTTCCTTACGACACTGGGCTGCCCGGAGCGCGAGTGGGAATCGGGTGCGAGAGACGCCGGTTGAGGATTTACACTCTGAGCATGGGTGCGCGGCTGTCAAAACGACGACTGGAGGATCTCCAGAGGCGCCTCATGGCGGCGCGAGAGAGCCTGGGTGTGCTCGAAGAACAGGTCCTCGTGTGGAACGACGCACTCGACGACGCCCGGATTCGCTCACTAGTCTCTGAGACCCCGCTCCAGCAGCAAGAATATAACGAGTTGTCACGACACGTCGCTGCGGCGAACGCGGAAATGCAGCGTCGTTCCCAGGAGGTGCGTAGCCTCATGGACGAACGAGACGAACTCTTACGTGAATGGAAACCAAGGGATGAGCATGGATAAGCGCGTGGTAATCGCCGATGATGAGTCAATCATTCGACTGGATCTAAAAGAGATCCTTGAAGGCGACGGATATCTCGTGGTCGGCGAGGCGGCCCGCGGGGATGACGCACTCACCATGGTCCGAGATCTCAAACCCGATCTGGCGTTGCTCGATATCAAAATGCCCGGCATGGACGGCATAGAGGTCGCGCGAGAATTGAAAGGCACCAACACGATCGTCGTGCTGTTGACCGCGTTCAGTCAGCGAAACCTGATCGAGAGCGCTCGCGATGCGGGGGTCGTTGCGTATCTCGTGAAGCCATTTCGCTCGAGTGAGATTCTGCCCAAGATCGCTGCACTGATGAACCCACTGGTCGATGAGCCCGACGAGTCGGCCGAGGTCATAAACGTCGAGGACAAGATCGAGACCCGAGAGATCGTCGAAAAGGCGAAGGAGCTCTTGATGGCCGAGCGCGGTCTGGATGAGCCGTCGGCGTTCGAGGTGATCCAACAATCGGCCATGCGTGGCCGGATTCGCATGCGTGACGTCGCCCAGCAGATATTGAAGGGCGAGTTCGTTGGCTGAGGAACCGCGAGACCAGCGCCCCTTGTTGTTGTTGGACGGCATGTCGCTGGCGTTTCGCGCATTCTTCGCCCTGACCACCGAGATCAAGACCTCCGAGGGACTTGTCACGAATGCACTGCACGGTTTTGGCGCAATGTTGCATTCGCTGATCCGTTCCCAGCAACCCGTGGCCTTGGCGGTCGCGTTCGACCTTCCAGGTGGCACCTTTCGAGACGCCATGACTGAGGACTACAAAGGGGGTAGAGCGGCGACGCCCGTCGAGCTCGAGCCTCAGTTCGACTTGATTCGAAATATGTGTGAGGTACTACACATTCCGGTCCTGGGCGTTACGAACTTCGAGGCGGACGACGTGCTCGCAACGTTGCACCATCGTCGCCTTTACCAGCCTTTACATAAATTATTGCTTCATCTATAAACATATCTATATTGGAAAAATTAAAAGCTAAAAAACTATCCTAGATATATAAT
>JABBNY010000066.1 GCA_019352095.1 Acidobacteriota bacterium | reverse complement strand
CCTTGTGATCAGGAGAATTGTTCCAAAGAAAGCGAGGAGAAGAAAGACCCCGACGCACCAGAAGGCTTGCTGCCGAGCAAGGACGTGCGGGCAACGGCGAGGGACCAGCGATCGCCGAGGGGCCGAAGTTGCCCCACCGTGAGGGTCGAACCATGACCCCCGAGCAGGCGCAGATATTCCTGGTCGCCTGCAAGGAGCATCGCCTCGGGGTGGCGTACACGTTGGCTCTCTTGCTCGGGTTGCGTCGCGGCGAGATCATTGGTCTCGCATGGTCAGACATTGAGATCACCGGTGATGCGGTGGTGGTAACGGTCCGTCGTCAACTCGTACGCGACAACTCCGGCGTGCACTTGAGCGACCTCAAGACCAAGGGGAGTCGGCGCACGCTTCACTTGTCGCCGCCGCTGGTTGATCTGCTCGAAGGTCATCGTCGGGACCAGGAGGAGGAGGCCCTGCTTCGCGGTGACGCGTGGGGCAACGACGAGAACCTCATTTTCACCTCTACCTACGGACGGCCCCTGGACCCGGGCGATTTCGGCAAAGGGGTTCCTCGAATTACTGAGAAGGCCGGACTCGGGCACTGGTCGATTCACGAACTGCGCCACTCGTGCGCCTCACTGATGTTCTCGATGGACGTCCCCTTGGAAGCGGTCGCGGACCAGCTCGGCCACGCCTCGATCGGCGTCACCAAGGGCGTCTACGTGCACCTGCTGCCGGGATCGAGAGCCAGGGCGGCCAAGGCGATGGAGGAACTTCTGTACAAGGATTTTGTGCCCGTCACGTCACCGCGTCCGCGTCCCGTGGCTAGACCAATGGCTAGACATCGTCGAGCCATTGATAATAAGGAGCCCTCGATCAGGACTTCAGTGGGCCGCCCGGGTCTCGATCCCGGCACCTTGGGATTAAAAGGCCACCGAGTTCATTATTCTCTATTCATTAGATTCAGAGAACCCCATATTCATAGGGGTTTGCGTTCAGTGTCTTCAGTGCGTTCCGTGGCTATCGAGAAATGTTAGGGATGAAATTAGGGATTTTTGCCACGTCTCGCTGGGCAATTACAACCACTCGAATGGGCCACCTTCGAGATCATTTGTTCTCCAAGAAAATCGTGGCACGATTCAGTGAGACTTATTTTGAGACATGATCATTAGATCGATCCAAAGCCCTTTGTCTTATTGGTGGGCCGCCTGGGTTTTAATCCCAGTGCCTGAGGATTAAAAGTAACTGTCAAACGGTTGCGGTGAGTCGGTCTCGTAGTGCATGTCGTTTGTTTTCAGGGAAACGCGTTGCCTCACGTCGGTCTCGTCGCGTGTTGTTGGAGAAATATGAGGCCTAAAATGAGGTCCGTAGCATCGTAGAAAATAGATGATGCGGCTGCCTTGTGAGCGAACTTCGAACGCCAGGGTGAGCCACGCGAGCGAATCTCACACTATGGAAGGCTGTTTGATGTGCAATGGAAGTTTGATCCCGAAGATGAAGACGGCTTCTACCAAGCCCGCCCTGAGATTCTTGCTTCCTTCAGAGTCTGGCTGCTCCAGCAAGGCTCGGCTCTAGAGAGCACGATCGATGGAACCTCCGGTGATGTTGGGATCGTTCTCGATTGGAAATGGGGCTACGCAGACGGCGACCTCGGGTCGTGGTCTGTCCTTGACATCGCCGAGTTCCTGCTCGAGTGGTGTCCGCGCAAGTTGAGCGTACCGCCTGAGCGCTGTGACGCCATCTTGGTGGCCCTGCGCCAGTGGCTGGGATATCTCGGCGCCGCGAAATTGTTCAACTCGGATAGCGAACCAGTGGCGATACTCATGAACGCCATTGCAGCGATGCGTGACGACTTCATCGCGGCGATGGGCGATCGGTCGAAGTTCGGGCAAGCGAAATCTTTGGTTTCCTTAGCGGTCGATGACGGGGTCGACATGAGTGATCCCCAACAATTCCAAGAGTTCGTCGAGCGATTCAATCAACTGTCGATCAGCGAACGTCGTGATCTGCTCCCCGACAGTGTCTTTGACGCCGGGCCTCGGCAATTTGATAGAACGCTTCCTCCGGTGGCCATGCCGAGTGACCACCAAGTTGCGAAGTCAGTAGCCGAGGCTCCAATACTTTCGAAGTTCCGAGACCTCGCGACGTTCGTTGGAGCAGGACGAAAGCTCACCCAAAAGGGCCATCTCACGCTCGCCGACGCCCGTGTGCTGGTGGAACTCTTAGCGACTGGCGACGCGATGGACGAGCAGATAGGTGACCGGACCTTCCGGACGACGTCATCGGACGACCTACCTAACTTGCGCATGATCGTGGCGTGGGCCAAGAAGGCAGGAATTGTGCGAGTCCTGCACGGAAAACTCGTAGCGACCAAGCGCGGACTCGGACTGCGCGACGACCTGGTGGGGCAGTACGACCACGTCGTCGACGCCTTGTTGGCCGTTGGGCCGGTCAGCGTGCAATCGTACGAGAATGGGTGGCGCTCCTGGCCTCAGGTGTGGGCATTCCTCGATGATCTCAGTGTCGTCTTACTGATTGCACCCTTCGTTGCGATGGGATCAGTCCCTCTTGAGGGGCTCATTGACTACGCCGCCACCGAAGTGCTCGGGGAATGGCAATTCGCAGCCAGTGACGACACGATTCGTAACGCGCTCGGCGCCGAGGTCGTCGACATGTTTGACGCGTTTGCCCTTTGTGGTCTGTTGGTTCGAGAGGATGTTGAACCCCACAAGCCGGGCCGACGAGCGTATGGAGGATCGATCACCTTGACGCCGATCGGCACCGTGACGACCAGGCGGTTGCTGGAAGAGGTCGGATATGTGGTGCCCGTCGCCGGCCAGTTCGTGGCTTCGAGCGCAGTCGAACTGTTCGAGCGACTTGATGAAGAGGAGTTCGAGATGGCGCGGGCGGAGATCGTCGCGTGGTGCAAAGTGCGCGATTCGTCGGTCGCGATCGATGAGATCGCGGAAGCGATTACTGTGCTCACGGATCCGGCGCTGCAGAATGTTGCCCTAGCTGTGCTCGCCGAGATTGATGTCCGGCTGGCCGCCCCGCGGGTCTTCGAACTCTTAGCGCAACCGGCGGTTGCGGGCTTCGCGACGTGCTGGCTCGCCGATCATGGGTTCATCACCGAGAATGAGCTCTACAGCCCGGCGACCCCCTTCGTCTTCGTGGATGTCCTGGCCCTACGAATGCTGTCTGGCGGACCCGACGGCCTACTGTCGACGCTAGAGGTCGTAGGGAATGAACAACGTCAAAGCCAGTTCGTGGAGACAATGTGGCGGGCTCCTTCCCCCGCGAGAGGTTTGGTGCTCGCCGCCATCGACAAGGTCCACCCATCGAAGATCGTCAGGAAAGCTGCTCGAAGGGCCCTCTTTAAGTTGAGGAGTTCGGCCAACGGAAGATGAGGACTGAGAATTGCCAGCGCAGATTCCTCATTCGCTTCGGGGGCCACCCCTCTCGCCACGCGATACGAACATAATGAGAGTAATTCCCACGCGGGAGACGACTCGATTCACAGCCATATCACTCGCCGCGCGGTCGTGGAGAAGTTGCTCTTGTTCACTGCGCACGTCGGCAGTCCGAGCGATTCAGTTGTGGAAGAGTGGCGGGGCCAACGGTCCTAATACAAATTCCCCATTGGGATGTCCAAGATCTTGGCGCGGATTGAGCGCGCCATTTCGGTGGCCCGCGTTACATATCTCGATCTAGGTCGAGCGGTGGAGCCGGTGGAGTGATATCGAACTCCTTGCCAAATGGATCAGCTGATCGGTGCACCGGCGGTGTCGTCAAAGTGTCTCGCTCGATAAGACGAAGTACCGTGGCCCGCAAGGTCGGAAGGTCATTGTCAATCGTGCCAGCAACTTCGACGAAACTCACATCGTCGTAATCGTGAATCAACACATTGCGCATTCCAGAAATCTGACGCCAAGGAATGTCTGGATTCGCCGACGTGAGCGCCGGCGACAAATGGGCAACCGCTTCACCAATCTCCATCAGTCGTGCTCGGCACGCGTAGTACGTCTCTTCAATCTCAAGCGTTCCACGAGAGAGATACAAATCGATGGCCGCAGCAGCTTCGGCGATGTCGGCGAGGCGATCCAGGTCTCGGTACTTCACAGGACGCGAGACTCAGCAAGTATTTCGCTGCGGCAACGCTTCTTAAGACCCGCGGGTGTACTCACGTCGACCGAGACGCCGAGTTCAGCTTCCAAGTCATCGATTAGTCCAATCCGTGTGAGCAAGTTCAACGGTGGAAGGAACTCCACCAGGAAGTCGATGTCGCTATCTGGTGTGTCTTCTCCGCGGGCGACACTGCCGAACACTTGGACACTCGCTGCACGATGTTCGTGAGCAATTGCGAGCACACGCTCACGGTGCTCCACGAGGAGGCGCCCCAATGGCGATTTGGCCTCGAATGTCTGTCCCATGAAACTATTTTACCATCGAGGATGAACTTAAGTCGGGCCGGTAAAGGGGGAGAAGAAACCTTTTTCAAGACGTGTAGCCGCTCATCATCCCGAGACTCGAAGGTATACGAGATTTGGAGGCCTAAAATGAGGCCTATCGGCCATCGTCACGCCCATTGCGACCGTTGTTAGACCTTGTCACGCATTTGAGCCGAAGGTCGAAATACTCCGAATTCCTGTAGATGTGCGGCGACCGTTGTAATCCACGAACGTGAACGTTCACCAATGCCTAGTGGGCCGCCCGGGTCTCGATCCCGGCACCTTGGGAGTGTTTCCAGGATGTCCAGGGACGTCTCTCACCGTCCAGATTTGCTGGCCAGACGAAGTGAAGTGTCCACCAACGTCCACTGACGTACTCTCACGTTTGAAATCGTGGCTCGACAATTGGCTAGACCAGGGTTCGTTTCAAAGTCAGGTAACGATTCAGTTTCGAGGAGCTGACGGCGAGGTCTCTGAACTGCGACTGGGGGAGGAATAGATAACCTCTCAGGTGATCACGTTGCGTATTCCGGTCCAATTCGCAAAGGGCTCAGTCAAACGCTCGACGCAACGCATGGATACAAGGTTACTCGGCAGGTCTCGTTACCTCGAACACTTGAGGAATACGGGTGTCTTGGTACTTATCGGTTCGCTTCTCCCATGATCACGTCCCGCCGAGTGGTGTAACTCCAAGGGAGCACCTCTCGATGCTTAACCATCTTTTCACTTGACCTTGGCGAGGGCAACCGGTGCCGACGACAGTGCGTCACTCTTCAGTTGATCCATGGACTCCTGGGAGAGGTAGCGACGCTCTGAGACGCTCCACTCGTCGTGGATCTCGACGCACACCGCGGTGATGAGACGAAGCGCCGCGGCGTCGTTGGGAAAGATTCCGACCACGTTGGTGCGTCGCTTGATCTCGAAGTCAGAGGTGGATTCCGGATCTACTAGCGCTGCTAAGCATTTGCATTGAGTGGTACTTCAGTTGTAATTACACCGTTCACCGGAATGTAATTCGTGCTTTTGGTAAGACCTGCGTAAGACAACCAATTTGTGGCCCTAACTTGGTTTCATGAAACGTATGACTTTTCCTCTTCTCGCTGTAGCCATTGTCGTTGCGCTGACTCTTGCGTGGTCTCTGGAGTCTTCGAGACCGTCAGGAGCCGTGACCTGGCCCTCTAAGTTGATCTCCACGTCTGATTGCAAGCCATATCTCACGTCCAATTCTTCAGCGCGGGTCACTACCAGCAGTTCCTACATCGAGGTTGCTGTGCTCGGCGCGCGCGAAGCGATGTACACCCCGGCGCAAGTTGCAAAGAAACATCCAACTTCGGGTGAGGTTATGGTTTCAGGTCGCATGAATAGTGGGAGCGGTTCGATGGCGATGGGTGGGGGTGCGTCAATGGCACACCTTGAAGTGCATATATGTTCTAAGAACACAGGCGCCGCCGTAACAGACGCTATGCCGACGATCACTCTCAAGAGTACGCACGCGGGCGCCATGACGATTGTGGTTCCCGTGGCAATGATGCGGGGCTTTGATGGAGCTGTTGGTGACACGCACTACGGGAATAACGTTGCAGTTGCGCCTGGTGGGCGTTACAAAGTAGTCGTGACGACTAAAGGTGAATCAGCTCATTTCACGCTGACAGCGCGAAGAATGTCCAACTAGAATTAAAGGGCATTGCCCGCTCACAGTATTCCTCGTTAGTACGTATAGGCCCTTTCGTCACACGCGCAGTTCAAGCTCTTTGTCCCTGACAAGTCCTAGTGCCCGAGGACGGCGTGCGAGGCGCGCAGAAGTTGGTTGCGCTCGACCTTAGGAAGGGCGAGCAGTTCTTCGATGCCAACGGTGGTCTGTGGCTGGGTGGTAGTGCGGGATTGGGGGAATTTGGCCATGTACGTGATGGTCCGGCGAGACGTGTTGCGCGCGATCGTTGGTCGCATCAATGTCGCCGGATGGCGAGATAGTTGAAGTGCCCGCAGTTCCTGTCGCGATCTCAAACAACGTCGAGTGGCAATTGCGCGTTCAGGTGCTCCCCTTGGAATTGGCAACTACATGCACTCTCTGCTTCAGAGCCTCGCAATGGATTCGAAATCACTCCCCCAAGCGGCGGTCACGCCCCTTCGACGATGGCGATTACTGCCATCAGTCGTCGCGAGGCCTCGTCAGCAAGGTCGGCGAGCTGATCACCGGGCATGAGTTCCCGCGGGTCAGCAATCGACACGTGGGTTCCGTCAGCGATTGTTTCGAGTACCACATTGCACGGCAACAAAAGACTCACCGACGGATCGATATTCAAGGCGCGATTCGCGAAATCTGGATTGCACGCCCCCAGAATCTTCAGCGGAGACCGGTCAATCCCGAGTTTCTCTTTGAAAGTGGCGGCGACGTCGATTTCGGTCAGCACACCGAACCCCTGGTCCTTCAGTGCCGAACGAACAATCGCTTCGGCATCGGTAATCGAAGCGCTGACTGTGGTTTCAATAGCCTTCATGTCTGTCTCCTTACGCCATCATCGGGAATCGGTGGAGCAGCGCCGAGGTGGATATCCACATGCTAGGGAAGTCCTCGTGGAAGCGTACGATGCCGCGGCGGTCCACGAGCACAAAGCTGTGGTCCGCCGTGTTGGGGCCCATGTCCATGCCTCCACCCACCGCACCGAAGCGGTTCGTGATCGCTCCGCCCGGGTCGGCGACCATCGGAATGGAAAGTCCGTACGAGCGCGCCGAAGCGGCGAGGGTCTGTGCGTTGTCGTTGGTCACCATCACCAGGGTGATGTGGTCACGAGCCAATTGCGATGCGTCGCGCTGCAGTGCCTGGGCCTGGGTCATGCACGCCTGACACGTCGAGCCCGCGCTGAAGTAGTAGAGGACGTTCTTGCCGGCCAGGTACGTCGAGTCGATCAGTTGGCCGGTCAACGGGTCAGTCCCTACTAACTGAGGTGCACGGCTGCCAACCGCCAAGGTTGAAGCCCCCGACGAACTGCCCGGGCGGTTCGAGTCGGACAGGAAACTCACGACCAGCAGCCCCGCGACGGCGAGGCCACCGACCGCCCAGTAGGCCCATGTGCGACGGTGCTTGATCACGTAGGGCGTATGCGAGGCGTGCGTGCGAGGGCGAGCGGGTGTCGGCGCGGCTACGGCACGGGCGGCAGTATTAGGGGCGGACTTCTTGCGAGCAGACTTACTCATGGGTGGACTCCTTCTTCAACGAACGAACGACAACTGCGACGAGTACGACGACGAACAGCGCGAGCGCGGGCCAAGCGATCCAGTTCGAGACCTGGGCGGCGTAGGGGGCGACATGGTTGTTGAGGTAGCCGCTCATCGAGCGCTGGAATCCGAGCGCCCGTCGGGACTGGCCGGTCACCGCCATCACCACGAAGAAGAGCCCGAACCCGCCGAAGACGGCCGTGCCGACGACGCGCGAAAGACTCGTCGACTTCACGTAACTGCCGAGACGGATGGTGAACTTCCAGTCACGAGCTTTGGCTTTAGCTTTCGCCCCCGTGAAGAAGAGAGCGATGATGACCAGTGGGAAGACAATGCCCATGATGTAGGCACCACCGAGGATGAACCCGCCCAGGGCCGAACCGTTGAGGGCGGACAGCGCCACCGCGCCGGCGAGGACGGGCGCGCAACAAGCGGTGATAGCGCCCGAGAAGACGCCCAGCAGGAAGACCGAGCCAACCGATCCCGTCATCTCGGGCTGGCGGGCGAAGGGCAATGAGAGCATGGTGCCACGCCACAGGGCGGCCGCGGTAGCCAACATCATCAGTCCACCGATGACGAAGAGTTGGGGATGGAATCTCGAGGTCCACTGTCCAATGGCTCCCGCCCCCATGGTGATGGGCCAGACGATGACGGCCACGCCGGCGACGTATATCGCCGTGAGCATCGCCGTGCGCAACGGCTTGTGACCGGAGATGGCGGCCAGGTAGGTGGGCATCATGACACCCGAGCAGCACGGAGCGAAGAAGGCGATCATGCCCGCGACGAAGGCCGCCGCGGCGGAGCCGGTCATGAGTGAGGCGACTGCGATCACGAGAGTCCAAATTCTGCGCTCAGGCGCTTGGCGGAGAAACGGCCGTAGGCGAACACCCGCTCACCGTCGGTTAAAACAGGCAGGAACGTCAGTGGGATTCCTCGTTCGGCCAGCGCCATCGCCTCGTCGGATTCAACGTTCAGCTCCCGTCGCTCGACGCCCAATTGGTCGAGCACTGATCGGCTGTGATCGCACAGATGGCAGTCGTTAGCCGTGATGTAGAGGAGATCGCTCACGTGTTGGACACTTTCGAGTTCGGAGTAATCCGCGCGCGACGCAGACGATTGGCGTTGGTGACCACCGACAGGGACGACAACGCCATCGCCGCCGCGGCGATCATCGGCGACAGGACGACGCCAAAGATGGGGTAGAGCAGTCCCGCAGCTATCGGGATGCCCGCAGTGTTATACCCGAACGCGAGGACCAAATTCTGACGGATATTGCGCATGGTCGCTCGCGACAGGCGAATCGTCGTGGCGATGCCCATCAGCGAGCCCGACATGAGGGTGACGTCGGCCGCTTCAATGGCGACGTCGGTACCAGTGCCGATGGCGAGACCGACGTCGGCCTTCGCCAGCGCCGGCGCGTCGTTGATCCCGTCACCCACCATCCCTACCGAGCGCCCCTCGGACTGCAGGCGGGCGATCTCATTGGCCTTGTCCTCCGGGCGAACCTCGGCGAGCACCTTGTCGATGCCGACCCGATGGGCCACGGCGAGCGCCGTTCGCTGGGCGTCTCCCGTCAGCATTACTACCTCTATGCCCAGCGAACGCAGGGCGGCGATGGCAGCGATGGAGTCCTCCTTGATCGGGTCGGCGACCGCGACGAGACCCGCCGGACGCCCGTCGATGGCGACGAGCGTTGCGGTCTTTCCTTCGCTCGCGAGCTCATCGGCCCGGGATTGCAGTTCTGACGAGTCGATCCCGGACTCTGTGAAGAGGCGGACATTTCCGACGAGGACGTCGTGACCCTCCACGCGAGCCCGCACGCCTTGACCGGTGACCGAGGTAAACGACGTCGCCCGAGGCGCCACGAGTCCTCGCTGTGCGGCCCCGGCGACGATGGCCGCGGCCAGCGGATGCTCCGAGTCGTTCTCGGCGCTCGCCACGAGTGAGAGTAGTTCGGCTTCGTCGAATCCCTGAAGAACGACGACGTCGGTCAGCGCCGGACGTCCCGCGGTGATCGTACCGGTCTTGTCCAGCACGATCGTGTCGAGTCGTCCGGCGGTCTCGAGCGCCTCAGCCGAACGGAAGAGCACCCCATTGGTGGCTCCGCGGCCGGTGCCGACCAGTACCGCCAACGGTGTGGCTAGTCCGAGCGCGCAGGGACAGGCGATTACGAGCACGGTCACTGCGGTGATGATCGCGTAGGTGAGAGCCGGGGAGGGTCCGGCTACGAACCAGATGGCGAAGGCGCCTAGGGCGATGAAGACCACGACCGGGACAAACACCGACGAGACTCGGTCCGCGAGGCGCTGAATCGGTGGACGAGAGGCTTGGGCGCGTCGAACGAGTTCGACGATCTGGGCGAGCACGCTGTCTGCACCGACCCGCGTTGCCTCGACGCGAAGTGAACCGTTGGCGTTCATCGTCGCACCGACGACCTCGTCACCGGGCCCCTTTTCGATAGGGATCGGCTCTCCGGTGACCATGGACTCATCGACTGCCGAATGGCCCTCTATGACCTTGCCGTCGACGGGGATCTTTTCGCCAGGGTGCACCAACACCACGTCACCGGGTACAACCTCTTCGATCGCCAGGTCAATCTCGACCCCACTGCGCAGGACTCGAGCAGTGCGTGCCTGCATGCCGAGCAACCTTCGGATCGCCTCGCCAGTGCCGGCTTTGGCTCTGACCTCGATCAAACGACCGAGGAGAATCAATGTGAGGATGAACCCGACGTCCTCGAAGTACACCCCGCGTACGTTGACCGGGGCGAGGGAGGGCGCAATCGTAATCACCAGGCTGTAGGCGAACGCCGCGCACGCCCCCAGGGTGATGAGCGAGTTCATGTCAGCATTGCGATGGGTCAAGGCGAGCCAGCCAGTGCGGTGAATCGGCCAGCCGGTGTAGAGGAACACCGGAGTGATCAGCGCGAGCGCGAACCACGGATCGGTGAGTGTGGCCGGAAGCCACGCGGCGTGAAGGAAGTCCTTCATCATCACGCCGAAGAGGACCGGCGCCGTGAGCACGGCCCCTACAAGAACCCGTCGCGTCAGATCGGCGATCTCAGCGCGGCGTTCAGCGGTCTCCTGGTCCTCACTGTCGGTGTGACTCGAGCGGGCGCTGCCGTCTCGAACGACGGGCGGCACGATGACTGGCGATCGGGCGCTATCACCCGATGGAGGACCGGTCGTCGGCGACGTGTTCTCGTCTTCGACGGTGAGCACGCCATGGTTCATGTTCATGCCACAGGCGAAGGCGTACACGCCGGGCGCGCTGGGAAGAATATCCACCACCGTCTGGGCGAATGCCGGTAGTTCGGCGGAGACGCCCAAGTCCGGAAAGACCACTTGCGAAGTGCAGTCACCGGACTCCTGGCGATCGAAGACTAGGCGCAACGGCACACCCGTTCGAGCACTGATCCGATTCGGGCTGTAGCCCCCTCGGACCGTGACGTGCACGGTCTGGACGCCAGCTTCGAGTTCCGAGGCCGTCGTCTTCTTCGGGCCGAAGAACCACCACCCGAGACCAGCGGCGACCATCAGATCTACCGCGACGACGACAATGTCGCGCGCACTCATCAGAACCACACCACGAGCGAGATCACATCTTCATCCCGCCGCGGTCCATCATCTTCATCATCACGAACATCATTCCGAGACACCCCACGGCGTATAACAGAAAGCCAGGCGAGACGACGCCGGTGGCCACCAAGACGACGGCGATCAGGATCATCGGAATGCAGCAGGCGATCATCATCCAACTGTGGCCGCCGTGCCCACCCGCCTGATGCTGCTCGGGTGCGTTGGTCTGCGTGTGATCCGTGTGGCTCATGACTGGCTCCTTAGTGACTTCGGCACGTGGCCGAGCTTGGCGTACAGCGGGCAGTGTCCGAGCGCGCCGGTGATGACGAGATCGAGTCCGGCGACTATGAGGATCACTTCCAAGATGACCGCGAGAATTGACACCGCTGACGCGAGCAGAACGGCACCCGCGATGACGCCCACTCCGCCCATCGCAATGCGCGCGATGCGTTCGGCCGGCGTGATGTTGATGCTCATTCCGCGCCAACCGGTGCGAGGGTTCGACGCCACGTCTTTCATAGCCGGACCACCTGACGGATGGTGCTCGCCACTTCCTCGAGGGCCGCTTCTCCATCGGATGCGGAGCGCCGCACTGCCTCGACGACGCAGCACTGAAGGTGGTCGTTGAGCAGACCGACCGCAACCTCCTGGAGCGCCCGGGTGGCCGACGAGATCTGCACGACGATGTCGGGGCACCAGCGGTCGTCCTCGACCATCTTCTCGAGCCCGCGTATCTGGCCCTCGATCTTGCCTAATCGGGCCAGGTAGTCCTCCTTGCCCGAGGCGTATCCGCGGACAGGTCGTTTCGGTACGACCTTGGCCGCCGGGACGTACTCGCCTCCCAGTTGGGTTGCTGTGGTGTCCGTCATCGCCCACCTCCCGAACCACCGGGGGAGCGGTGGTTGACGACTAGAAGGCGAAGGCGACTGCATTCGCCTTCATCAATCTCTGCTCGGGCGACTCGTTGATCGAGGATCTGACGCGAACTGCTTCTATCGTGGTCTTCTTTACGATGCGGCGTCACGCCACCGGCCAAGAGGATGACCGCCCAAACGACCAGGCCCCAGAAGAGAACCACGGCGACCCACATCAGAACAACCCACCAACTGCTTCCGAAAAAGGACATCATGACGCTCCCTACGTGCTTGACACATTCAGGCTCACACTCAGCATGCCGGCTGATACCCCTGGGGGGTAGGGCCATAGGTCACAACATCTTGCCCGCTGGACAATCCACAAACTCGGTGGAGAGAGCAAGCCGCGCGTCGCGAAGGTGACCTACGTCCTTAACGCACGGACAATAACGGCACGGGCTGTCATCCGTGCCGAGAGTGTCAACTCGAGAACTGACGATGAAGGTGTCGGTGAGAATCTGAAACCGGAGGTTGGCCATCGACGTCGTGGTCAACAGAAGATGTGAGTCGTCAAGCAATTATGTGGAGCGGGTGCCTCCTGTGCGGACACGTCAGCGATCAATGGTGCCAAAGGAAGGAATGAGGATTTTGAGATCAGCACCTGGCCCACTGGGCTACTTGGCGCTGCGCGCCCGTAGCCCAGTGGCGAGCGGTCGTTCATTGTTCGATGCTGTCTAGAGGAAACTTGGCGGGTAACTTCTCATTACGTCTTTCGAGGTCCTTGATACCTACCTCAAGCAGCCTCGCTCGAATGGGAACTGTACGCGCGGTGGGTCTAACCGCTCCTAACGCACCGTTCGCGACAATGTCCGGCCGTGAGGTCAGCACCGACTCGCTTCGAGGAAAGCCGACGTTATTGTGGTTTGTATCCACGTGGTGTTCATCGTGTCAAGCCGGCACGCAGACGATGGCCCAGAACGTGACGCGTTTGGCTTCCGACGGGGTCCGCGTGGTGGAGGTTGAACTCTCCCACGACCTCGGACAGTCCGGACCGAGCATCTCCTCATTCGGCCAACAACTGGCGGGTGCCCAGTATTCAAACCCTGACTGGACGTTCGCCACGTCGTCCGCACTACTCACCCGCGACTTCGACCCGCACGGCTACCCC